>CAZXBL010000001.1:0-65012 GCA_964638875.1 uncultured Candidatus Saccharibacteria bacterium
CAAACTCAACAAGATAAATTCGGAGTGGGAAAGTATAGAAGTAGTATTCTCGGAACAGTTTGAAACAGAGAGATCAGTACTCGAGACACTCCAGAGCAAAGCCCCAGAGGTCAAAATTGTCGAGCTTAATCTAGAACGAAATGAGTATGATAGCCGACCTGTAGCCGATAGGAATAGAAAAGTAGTCGATAAATATTTTACAATTACCCTTGGGGCAAAAGTAAACTCAATAGATTATGTTATCTTATCATTAATGCAAAGCGAAGTTGCTGCAGCATTCTCTAGCTTGAACAATGTACATAATTATCTTTTGTTCTACGACTTGATACCACTAATGTTCCATCGAACCTACTTAAGAGACGGTATCCATCAGAAGAGCTATTTATCAAAATTGGCTGAATTCCTCAGGTCAGATAGTTACCTGGCAATCTCAAAAACAGTAGCAAATGACCTCACGGCTTTACTTGGCATAGATAAAGACAGGGTGATTAGCATTGACGGCGCACCTATCGAACATGGGCATAAATCTGAGGCTATTGACATACCAAAGCCATTCATCCTAATGCCAACAGGGAACGATCTTAGGAAGAACAATCGTCGGGGGGTAGAGGGATTTGAGATATTTAACAAAAAGAATGATAAAAAGTTTCATCTTGTTGTGACATCCGTTTTTCAGGACTCTGAGATAAAGGAACTTAAGAAAATCAGTAAGAACGTGGTTTTTACAGGAAATGTAAGTGGTGAGCAATTGGAGTATTTATATGAACAAACCGATGCCCTACTCTTTCCTACAGAGTACGAGGGGCTTGGCTTGCCAATACTTGAGGCTCTTGAGAAAGCAAAACCAGTAGCATGTTCCGATATATCTGTTTTTAGAGAGATATCTGACAAGGCCTTCTACTATTTTGATCCTAAGAATCCTAGCGATATAGCAAAAGCCTTGGACACTGCAGTTAAAGTCAAGGAGCTACCATTAAAAGAATACGATAGGGTAGTTAAGAAATTTACGTGGGAAAGGACTGCTGAAATTTTCGTCCGACATGCAAAAGAGCAAGTTACGAAAATACGAAAAAATAATACAGACCCAGTAAGTATATTTTGTCCTTCTGTTGACGAATCAGATAAAGGGGTTGAAACTCAGCAATTATATTCGGAACTTGTACGTATTTGTCGACCTTCTTTTTGTATGGACACTGATGGGTCAAAAAACGAGAAGAGCATCAACTATCTAGTACAAATTGCTGCTGTACAAAATATTGCTCGCCCTACAAAGATCAGGTTTGCAGAGAAAACCCTACCAATTTACTTTATCGAAGATAGGACTGACTGCGCTGCCATATTGCTAACCGCACTTGCAAATCCCGGGTTACTCGTTTTAGGGGCTGGCAGCCTTGATATTCTTTGGCAAGGTGCCGTTGACCGAAAGCTAATTGATTCAACCAGACTGTCCGTTGAAGAAAAAATAGATAAAGCCCATGCTACAGAGGGCAAGCTAGTCTCCTTAGTTGCCATGCAGAAGACAATCATTGTCCACACTAGAAGCATTAAAGATAAGCTAGATAGAATTATAAATCTACTACCCAATGTTTCTCGGCCAAAAGTTTTATTAATTCCTAGCCCAAGTACTGAACTTGTTTACAATGAGCTGAAACAAGACCTCTCGCTACTGGATTACCCCGTGACAAGGAAAGTAAGCAAGAAGGTCTATACTTATAAGGAATATGCAAAAACTATTTATGACGAGTCACAGGAAGTAGGGTAGACCCAATGGGTAAGCTGTACATTGATATTACTGAGCTTACAGGGTGGACAGGTAAGTTAACGGGCGTGCCTCGAGTAATGGACGAGATATCAAGGCGCTTTTGTGCTGAGGACCAAGTTACATTTGTAATTTGGAGGCCAGAAGGTTATGTGGAGGTTAGCTATCCTTTATCCCAGACCAGTGAGGTAATAGACACGAGAACAGAGAGTTTACCCATGAGAGTTGCAAAAAAGATGCACAAGAAGTCGCGCATTGCTCGTAAGGCTGTTCGTGTGGGACGTGCAATTAAGACTGTTTCCAAGAAAGAAGCCGGCTCTACAGCATACGTTCACCTAAGAAAAAGCGATATACTATTTGTTCTAGCCGACTGGCACGGGAGCGACCCATCTTTTATTGAATATCTTGTTAACGTTCAGGAGCATGGGGTTCGGCTTGTTCAGGTAGCGTATGATATGTTGCCAATAGTAACTCCACAATACTCCGGACATTCTACAGAAATGCTCAAGAACTACAGTTCGAAAGTTTACCCCGTCTGCGATCTCATTTTCTCTATTTCTGAACATACTAAGAAAGATATAACAAGTTGGCTTTTGGGCAATAAGCTTATTGTACCCCCCATATCAGTAATTAGATTGGGTGATGATTTCTCGAAGGTAGAGCCAAGTAAACCAGTCTCTTCGAACATCCCAAAGAAATTTATAATGTGTGTTGGGACAGTGGAAGCAAGGAAGAACCATGCACTACTGTATTACGCATATAAGCTTGGCTTTCAAAAAGGGATAGACTTGCTACCAATAGTAATAGTGGGGAGAGTAGGGTGGCTTGCAGAGGACATTTGTAAGATTATGCGACTTGACCCAGAAGTTAAAGACAAGTTTGTATTTCTACACGATGCTGACGACAATGAGTTAGCTTGGTTGTACGAGAACTGTCAATTCAGCATTTACCCTAGTTTCTATGAAGGCTGGGGATTGCCTATAGCAGAAAGCATAGCTCACGGAAAGCCTGTTGTCGCAAGCAACACTAGCAGTATGCCGGAGATAGCAGGAGACCTTATAAACTACTTCAGCCCAGCCTCGCCAGATGAGTGCCTGAAACGTATAATAGAGCTGTCGGATGATACTGTTAGGCAAGAGGCAATTGTCAAAATCAGCAAATATAACCCACATAGTTGGGATGAAACATATCAAGCAGTCCGCCACGCAATTAAAGGAATAAAATGAGCAAAGTTGTCAAAGTTTTACAATTCTCAACGCACAATGAGGAATGTGGCATAGCGAAGTATCAAGAGCAGTTTGTAGCGAGCATGAATGGTTCCGAGGGATTTGTTACAGAGTACTTCCCATATTCACCAAATAAAACGAAGCAGATGGGTCAATCCGAGTTTAAGCAGGTAATGCAAGAGCTTGACTCGATGCTAGTAAATTTCGATATCCTACATATCCAACATGAACTTTCATTTTTCAAGCACTCAGAGCTAGCACAAATCATAGGGCTCTGTAAGCGAAAGGGTAAAAAAGTTATGGTAACTGTCCATACCGCTCCTCATGCTCAATACATACCTCCTAGACTTGGTGGGGTTGGGCCACGTAGCTTCGCACGCTTTATAAAGTCAAAGCTTTCCGCAAAACGGTTCGTTACGCGCTACATATCTCCCCTCGCCGGTGCCGATCTAATACTTGTTCACAATAACCAGACAAAACTTAGTTTGGAGTCGTTTGGGGTACCAAAAGGAATTATCAACATAATTCGGATACCAGTACCCCAACTTGATAAAAGTCGCACAAGTGTTGAAATCAAAGAGCACTTAAGTCTTAAAAAGGACGACATCGTATATTGTACTGTAGGATTTTTATCTCGTATGAAAGGTGTAACTCATGCAGTTAAAGCCCTAAGTCTACTACCAGATAACTATAAGCTCGCAATTATTGGGGGTAATCACCCTGATACCCTTGATCCCAGTTTTTATGACGAAGTCGTTGATCTTATCGTAAATCTGAAACTTCAAGACAGAGTATATATTACGGGTTACGTCGTGGAGGATGATCGGCTCAATGCACTCATAAGGGAATGTGATGTCTGCATATACCCGTTCGATACTAATTACTACTCCTATGTATCATCAGCCTCACTGAATAACGCATTCGCGAATCACAAACCAGTAGTGGCTTATTCCACTAAGACATTTACAGAAATTAATGAACAAGCGACAGTTATTAATTTCTGCAAGTCACCAAATTATTATGAGCTGGCAAGAGAATTGCAAAATATTGATATACCTAAAGCTGAAGAGGAATCAAGGAAGTACGCGGAAGCGTATAACTATGATAAAGAAGCGTCAAGTTTCATTGAAATTTATCGTACCCTAGTAAGCGGCTCTTAACCCTAAAGTACAGTGAGCTGCCAGAAAAGCCCTATATCTGTAAGCCATGTTTGACCCTCAATAACGGGTGTAAAGTACTCGTTGTACCCCCCTGGGGTTGAAGGGGTGGTTACCGAAAACTCAAATGTACCTTCTTGCCCTGGTGCAACACTAGTTTCTTTCAAAGTTGCGGCGCGGTTACAGCTGAGCCATGTGGAATTGCAAAAAGTGCTATTTCGGTTTTGAGCGTTACTGGTGCCAAGTCGTAGTGAAGATTTGTTCCAAGTTGCCCCGCTTGTGTTCTTAGCCTTTAACTGTAAATAATACGTAGTATTCCTGGCGAGTGAAGACGTGTTTGCTGGTTGGGTGAAGGAACTGTTTGTGTATGTACCTTGGCCTATATATTGCCAGGTATTAAGAGGGCTACTAAACTTGAACTCATAATACATCCCTATATCGTTCATCCACGTCTTACCCTCGCTCAATGGAGTGAAGTACTCGCGTTTTATTGTTCCATTTTCTGAATACGGGAGCTTTACTGAAAACTCAAATGTACCTTCTTGCCCTGGTGCAACACTAGTTTCTTTCAAAGTTGCGGCGCGGTTACAGCTGAGCCACGAGCTATCGCAGAATGCGCTGGATCGATCTTTGGGGTTACTTGTACCAAGACTCACTTTATTAATGCCAGAGTTGCTCCATGTGGCATTCCCCGTGTTTACGGCTTTTACTCTTGCGTAAACAATTGAGCCGTTAGAGAGACTCTGGCCAGTAGATATCTGAGAGGTTCTTCCAGGATCAGTATATAAATGTTGTGATATTTCCTGCCACTCATAGGTAGGAGGTCTTGTGTTAAGTTGCCAGTGAGTACCTTGATCATTCATCCACCCCACGCCTTCCACAACTGGTCTGAAATACTCGCTAAAGTTACCTATGCTTGACGGGGAAGTAACTTGAAACTCAAATGTACCCACCTCTCCTGGCTGTACAGCCGTCTCTTTTATGCTTGCAGGGCGCGAACAATTGAGCCATGTTGCGGTGCAGAACATACTTTGCCTATCAAGAGGATTACTCGTTCCGAGATTAATGGGGTTATTTCCAGTATTTGTCCACACTGCATTTCCTAGATTACGTGCTCTTAACACCAAGTGGTAATTTGTGCTTGTTGCCAACAGACCAGGGTTTACAGATCTTGTTTTAGCGGAATCAGCATAGGCTGCTTGACCTTCATATGCCCAAACAAATGTAGGAGGCTTAACCTCAAGCTGCCAATGCATGCCCTGGTCATTCATCCAAGTTTTACCCTCTGCTAGTAAGCTGAAGTGTTCCCTTGTTACTCCATAGCCACCCTGTGCCTTTATGGGGAACTCGAACGTTCCTATCTCACCTGGAGCCACAGAAGACTCTAATAAAGCTCCAGGGCGGCTACAGCTTAGCCAGGCAGGGGTACAGACTCCGCTAGTACGCTCTCTTGGATTATTGGTTCCAATTCTCACCGCACCATCTCCAGTATTTTTCCAAGCTTCATAGCCAGCATTTCGTGCCTTTACTCTGACATAAACTGTCTGCCCAGGTGCAAGCACTGAAGTGTTTACTGGATTAGTACGCTCCGGATTACCATAAGACTCTTGGCCTACAACAGACCATGCGTATGGTGTGTTAGTTTGGGTAGAGCCAAACCAATCAGTGAATATCCGCCAGAAATTACGATTTCCATATGCACTGCATCCATCCCCGGTTCCATAGAGATTGTTTAGTGCCGCTTGGTTTGGCTGGTAAGGGGTGTAGTAGTAAAGAGCAGCTGTTGCCTTATTTGTAATAAAAATATTTCCACCCCCACACCCACTTGGCTTTACGTCCCAGAGTATAAAGTTTGTCGTACCGGGCACTTTGTAGCTACCACCCGGATCTGAACCCCCAGCTCGGTTCGACGGGCACTGAACCTTCACTCCATTTTCTGTACAACCCCACCATGGTTGATACATGCCATTGAGGTAGTCTCTAAAGAGCCTTGCAGATTCCCGGATTTGCATAGAGAAGCCAGCGTAGTTCGCATCGCAGTTTGCACCTCCATTAGGACCGCTATCCGGGCAGTGTGCACCCATAGCATAGGTATATTGCTTCTCGAATGGCCAGTCATCAGTAGTGAGAGGGCCGGCAGATTCTTTCTGTATGGTAACTAATAGAACTTTAGGACTAATATTATATTGTTGTGCTGCATCCCAAATAAGCTGTGCCGCGCTTCTGGCACCAGCAGGAATAGGTTTACCACCGTAGTTGTTTGCGGGTATCCCTGGGCTAGGGGTTACTTTTGGAACTTCATAATAATCTTTTAAACAAGTAAAAGGTGCAGGATTCCCGTTTGCGGCTCCATACTGAGCCCGGGTTCCGCCCCCAGATTCTGAAGCTCCAACTCCATTCGTATCGCATTGGCCAGCAATACGCCCATAACCACCTGTTCCAACTTTCTGGTTTAGAAAATCTTGTACCTGTGCTGCCGACATGGAGTTTGCATCGGTGAATACAGCATCGTCAATTATTCGTCCTGATTGCCAATTACTGGCATTAGCCGCCGAAGCAGTGGAGGATTCAATCAAGGCAATAAAAGGTGTGGCAAGAAGACTCAGGAAAAAGGCAAATAGTATAGGTGACTTGATCATTTTACTTCATAGGTTATAGTTTTTGAATAAGTCTGACCACCAGAGCTCACATTCAGAAGAATATTCCACGCACCGTTTCCGAGCGTTGAAACAGGCACACTAAATCCAGCGCATATCGAATATTCAGACTGATAAATAACTTCAGCTGTTTGTCTGTCTGTACCCACTCCAGACGTGACGGTCAGCTCACAGCTACCAGATGAAATTTGATGAAGTTTAGTAAAAACTGTAACGTAGTCGGTGCCTTGTTTGAGAGCAGCCAGTTCAATAGATCCTGTAGTTGGCGTAGGAGTATCGGTTGGTGGGGAAGAGTCCTCAATCAACTGCTTTTTAACTTTTGCATTTGCGTCTGCCTCTGCAAGTTTCTCTTCCTCAGTTGCGCTCGAGGTATCAGGTTGGGGACTGTTTTTGACAAAGTTTGTAACATTTAGTTTTTCAAGTGCAAAGAGGAGAGTTACGGCGATTGCCACTACAAGGAGTAGATAGAGTATTTTTTTACTATTTTTTTGTTTTGCCATATTAACTAAATTATAGCAAAAAGCATGAGCGAAATCAAGATGCGCTCGAAGGATGTCTTTGTTATTAGGCAGCGCGGCCGTATTTGTCGTCTAGACGGACAATGTCTTCTTCGTCTGAGGGGTTGTCTGGGTCAGTGTGTTGCCAGAACTCGGCTACAATTCCCCAAGCACCGTTTCCAACAAGACGGTGGCGTTCACCTGGGGCGAATTGAACAATCTCATCATTGCTGAGAGTAATGACATTGCTCTGGGTGTCATCAAGGCTTCGGCGGTAGCCAACAGGCCCCTCGACACACTTCCACAGTTCTGCACGTCGGTCATGGTATTGCCAGGACAGCTCTTCTTCTGGACCAACAATTAGGATTTTTGGGCTCAGTTTGGAGCCGAATTGTTTGATACTATCTAAGTTGTAGTCCGGGAAAAAGGTGCTAATGAATTCATCGGTCGATGCTTCATCGACGACGAAGAACCCACCCCAAGGACGGTCGGCATCAACAGAAGCTATATCGATTGCTAATTCGCCCAAATACGAGCGCACTTTTTCGAATACTTCTTCTTTGGGTGTTTCGGGTGTAAAACCAAGCTCCATTTAAACTCCTATTATCAAAACATGTTGTGTAATTATACCGTAATTGGGAGATTCCTCCAGGGCTTGATAGAATTTAGTCATGATAACCGTAATAATTGCGGGAGGGTCTGGTACACGTCTGTGGCCACTGTCTACTCCTGAATATCCTAAACACTTGTTAAAGATAAACGGCGACAACAAGTCTCTTTTGCAAAACACATATGAACGTGCGAAGAGAATTAGCGACGCGACTTACGTTGTCACTGAAATCGGTCATGCACACCATATAAAAGAGCAACTACCCGAGCTTACTGATGATAACTTCGTGATTGAGCCAGCACGCAGAGGCACTGCTAGTTGTATTGTGGCTGCCCTAAAACACATTACTGGACGGCACGACCCAGACGAACCGATTGTGGTGTTATCAGCCGATCATTTTGTTCGGGACGCAGACGGCTTTGCACACAGTTTTAGGGTTGCCTGTGAAGCATCATCTGATACGGGGAGGATTGTACTGGTGGGGGTTGAACCAGACCACGCAGCAACGGGCTTTGGATACATACAAAAGGATGGCATATTTGATGAAGAACTGTTTGTTTACAATGTCCATTCATTCAAAGAGAAGCCAGCCCATGATGTTGCACAAGAGTATGTTCGGAGCGGAAATTACCTCTGGAACTGTGGCTATTTTGTAGGTTCGCTGAATACGTTCAAATCAAGTATGAAAGACCGCGCGCCTAAATTACTGGAAAATTACGAACGACTGGTTGTAACAAAGACACCAGAAGAATATGAGAGAACGTATTTAGCATTCGAAAATGATGCAATTGATTACGCACTGATTGAGAAGGCTGATGACTTATTGGTTGTCCCGGCGGCATTTGATTGGATGGATCTTGGGTCATATGGTGATATACACAAAGCCGTAGAGAGTGATGAACAAGGCAATAGCGTGCACGGAGAAAAAGTTGCTTTAGTTGATGTTGAGAATTCACTTGTTCAAAACTACGAAGACAAGCCTTTGGCAGTGATAGGGCTGGATAACGTAGCTATTATTAATACACCACAAGGTATCGTGGTTACTCGGAAGGATATCAGCCAGAAAGTTAAAGACGCCGTTGCTTTGCTCGAGAAAAAGAAGTAGATGAAGCTCATTGATTCGTTAAGCTACGCACCGTTTGAACTGGCATTTGGTACATCGGGTTTGCGAGGTCTGGTGACACACATGACAGACCTAGAGTGCTATATAAATGCGTATGGTTTTATTGATTTCCTAAAACAGAGTGAGGATCTTCAAGAAGGTAGCACGGTCTATCTAGCGGGCGATCTACGCGACAGTACGCCCAGAATGTTACAGGTGATGACGGCGGCTATCAATGATGCAGGAATGGCAGTAGTTTACTGTGGCAAGATCCCAACCCCTGCGATCGCCTACTATTCGTTAGATAACAAAGCTCCTTGCATCATGGTGACCGGAAGTCACATCCCTGCCGATCGTAACGGTATTAAGTTCTATAAAGCATCGGGTGAGGTATTAAAGGCAGACGAGGCACTCATGCAGCAACAAGTTGCAGTTGCGCGTAGGACCATCTACGCTCAGCAGCTTAAGGAGTCTAAGTTTAAACCTGACGGCTCCCTGAAAGACCTGCCTGAACTCCCGGTCGTAGACCAGGGAGCTGAGACTGTCTATAGTAATCGCTACATTGATGTTTTTGGCCCCAATGCCCTGGCAGGTAAAGAAATTGTGATGTACCAACATAGCGCAGTAGGGCGGGATATCATAGTGCAGATCATGGAATCACTGGGGGCTACAGTCACTCCAGTTGAAAGAAGCGAAATATTTGTACCTATTGATACTGAAAATGTCCGGGAAGCCGAAAAGCAACTCTTTAAGCGATTTGCCACTGAAAACCCTAATTGCTTCGCAATTGTATCTACTGACGGGGATAGCGACCGACCTTTTGTAATCGATGAGACAGGTGAATTTCACCGTGGCGATGTACTGGGCTGCGTCGCTACTGATTTTTTGGAGGCTCAGTTTGCTGCAGTACCTATTAGCGCTAATGACGCAGTTGACGAGTTCTGTACTAAGAAAAGTGTAGAACTGGTACACACAAAGATTGGATCACCATTTGTAATCGTTGCGATGCAACAATCCACCCGACATCCTGCAGTGGGCTGGGAGGTGAATGGGGGGCTATTAACGGGCGATGACATTTTTGTAAATGGGAAAGTATTAAGGGCATTGCCTACCCGTGATGCGTTGTTGCCGATTCTCTGCGCACTACTGTCCGCGGCCCAACCAGATAGAAAAGTCTCAGAAGTATTCGCAGCCCTTCCTGCACGTTATACTGGAGGAGGATTGATTGACGTCACTGAAGAACAGACAGGACAGGTAAGAAGTCTTGGTAATGATATAGCTCGCGCGCAGCAGGTAGCTGATAGCATATTTGCCAATTCGTCTTTTGGTAGTGCCACACTGGATACTACTGACGGACTAAGAATGATATTTGAAAACGGCGAAGTTATGCACTTGCGTGCCTCTGGGAATGCGCCTCAAGTGCGAGTTTATACAAATGCAGCAACACAGTCACGCGCTGATGAACTTGCGGACGAAGCCCTCGACAGTAAGGGCTACATCATGAAATTACTGAGTAAGTTGGCTTAATTACTCGACGGTAACTGATTTGGCGAGGTTTCGTGGTCTGTCAACGTTGTGACCTTTGGCAACAGCAACGTAATATGCAAAAAGCTGCATCACCACTACTACGAGTAGTTCCTGGGTCTGCTCTAATGTTTCTGGGATATAAATGACATCGTCAGCTACTCTTGCTACAGACTTGTGACCCTCTGTTGTAACCGCGATGACCGGGCCCTTGCGTGCACGGATTTCTTCGATATTAGAGATGGTTTTCTCTAGTAGTGAGTCATCTGTTGCAACGGCAAAAGTCGGAAAGTTCTCGTCAATCAAGGCAAGGGGACCGTGCTTCATTTCGCCGGCCGAATAGCCCTCAGCATGGATGTAACTGATCTCCTTTAGTTTAAGTGCACCTTCAAGGGCGCAAGGGAACCCATATTTGCGGCCGATGAACATGAAATCTGCGTAGTCTTTGTATTTGTGAGCGAGTCTTTCAATAGACGGAGCATTGTCCAGGATTTGTTTTACTTTGTCTGGCAAGATTTGTAGCTCGTGCATAATTGGCTTGTAAAGTGGCGTCCGACCCTGACTTAAATGGAGGGCTATTTCTGTCAGTATGGTCACTTGAGCGATAAAGGCCTTTGTACTAGCAACAGACTGTTCCGGACCGGCATGGCAATATACACCCGCATCAGTCATACGGGCTATCGTAGAGCCGACTGTGTTAACAATCCCAAGGCGCAGGACGCCAAAACTCTCAACTTTTTTCAGGGCTGCAATAGTATCAGCGGTTTCGCCTGACTGTGATATTGCCAGGAGCGCAGTACTGCGGGAAAACGGCTCGTTTCGATACTTGAATTCTGATGCGTGCTGTACCTCTACTGGTATACCTGCGATTTCCTCAATGAGGTACTCGCCAACTAGCCCAGCGTAGTATGAAGTGCCACACGCGACTATAACGATACGGTCAATGTAGCGG
Source organism: uncultured Candidatus Saccharibacteria bacterium (assembly GCA_964638875.1). Lineage (GTDB taxonomy): Bacteria > Patescibacteriota > Saccharimonadia > Saccharimonadales > JALRHH01 > JALRHH01. Next base: position 11,485 of record CAZXBL010000001.1, read on the forward strand.
AGTTGCTCAGCAACGTTATCAAGCCCACCAAGCTTTACGCTGTTGCTCTCTGGCTTAATACGCCCACGAGTGGCTGCTTGAATTGTCTGTGGCCCCTCGTGAATTTCCTTGAGCATGAAATGTGGGTAGTCGCCAAGCGCAGCCTTCTCTGAATCGTAATCCAGTAATTCTGCCTCACGCTGGACCTGCACAGCGTGCTTGATATTGTGGATTTTAGCCTCATCTTTGCAGATACGTGCGATCTCATAGTCATCAAGATAAATAACCTTTTTAGTACGATCCATTATAGCTGTGGCGTCAGATGCCAGGAAATGTTCGCCGTCACCCACGCCGATGACGAGAGGGCTAGACAGACGTGCAACGTACAGACAATCTGGCTCTTTGGCGTATAGAGCAGCTATCGCATAGGCACCACTAAGTTCCTCGATAGTCTTTTCAAAGGCTTTCTGAAATGTATCTTCTGCTTGCAGGTGAAAATCGATCAGGTGAGGGATAACCTCGGTGTCCGTTTCTGATACAAACACGTATCCTTTTGACTGTAAACGAGCACGAAGCTCTTGATAGTTTTCAATAATACCGTTGTGTACAACAAAGATGGTCTTATCTGTATTGTAGTGGGGGTGTGCATTGGTAAGGCTTGGCGCTCCGTGAGTTGCCCAGCGAGTATGCCCGATTGCTACGTGTGTGTTATCCACGGGCAGTGTTTCGAGCTCTCCTTGCAAAGCTTCGACGCGTCCTACCTGTTTTGTGGTGACCGGTTGACCGTCAATGATAGTACTAATTCCGGCTGAGTCGTAGCCCCGATATTCCAGGGAGTGCAACCCTTGCATTACGAAGTCAACAGCATGACTTTTTCCGATGTATCCGACAATTCCGCACATAGACTAAGTAGGTATCCTTTTCATTAGTAAGCAGACGCTATTGTATAACTTTATCTAAGAAACGGTGTAAACTTCTGTGAAAATTATCGATTGAGTAGTTTTCTGCAGCCTTTTTTATATCATCTTGGTTATATTTTGAGGGATCGAAGGTTTGGAGGGTGGTTTGGAGGGATTCTACGGTTTGTTCGGTGAAGAATGCGCCGGTTTTGCCTTCTTGGACGTAGTCGAGGGCGCCACCGGCTTTGTAGGCGACTACTGGGGTGCCGGCTGCCATGGCTTCAACAGGGGTTATACCAAAGTCATCTTCGCCGCAAAAGATAAACGCTTCTGCGCTTGCCATGTATTTTTTGACCTTTTCGTCGGAGACATCAGTGTCAAAGATAACACTTGGCCCGGCTGCTTTCTGAAGATTGATATTTTCTGGACCATTTCCGGCAACGGTTAGTTTCAGCCCCAGTTCGCTACAAGCTTTTATAGCCAAAATCTGCTGTTTCTGCGGTACCTGACGACCGAGTACCAAAAAGCCTTCACGTGGCTGCTTAGGGAAGTCACGGAACGGTTCCGTGTTTACAGGAGGGAAGATAACAGTAGAATCACGATTGTAGTACCGCTTGATGTCAGCCTGGATATGATTAGAATTCGCAATCACGTAGTCTGCACGCTGCGCGGCTTTGTAGTCCCATTCGCGAAAGGGAGCGACGAATAGTTTAAGTGCCAGACGAACGATAGGATTAAATGGCCCAAAACCAGGCTTCGCTGTATACAAATCATAGTGACGCCAATAGTAGTGTGTTGGAGAGTGACAATAGTTAACATGTAAAGTGTTCTTGTCAGTTTTTACAGAAAAGGCTTCGCCATTGCCAGATGAACTAATGACCAAATCATATTTGGACAGGTCAAGATGGCCAAACCACCAGATTCGTGGCAAAATCATGAATTTACGAAGCTTGCCAAAATGCTGTAGCCAGCCAGTAACGACTTTACCGTCAAGTTTCTGTTGCCATTTATCAGTTGCATAGGAGGTATAAATGGGTGCATTAGGGAACATGTGGTGTAGCTCCAACACGACTTTTTCAGCACCGCCTCCTACCAACCAGTCATGAACAATCGCAACCTTCAAAGTTGTTAGATCTTTCATTTACCGCCAGTGCCACCAAGGATTGCTCTGGCTGTCCGTATAAGGATAGATATATCAAGCCAGAAGTTCCAGTTCTGCACGTAGTAGACATCAAGCTTACGACGTTCGTCAAAACTGATGTCGCGACGTCCAGATATTTGCGCTAACCCCGTTAGCCCTGACTTCACGCTTAAAATTGAGTGCTTCTTCTCGTATGCATTGAGTTCTTGAGGGATAAGTGCGCGTGGTCCAACCAAGCTGATGTCGCCCTTCAACACATTGAATAGTTGTGGTAACTCGTCGAGACTAGTGTTTCTTAGAAAGTTTCCGACCCAACCATAGCGAGGGTCATTCTGTAAAAAGTCCCCTCCATCCCTGTATTGCTTGATAAGCTGTGGTTTACCCATTTTCTGGAAGGCTTCTTCCGGAGTCATACCGTTATACTTGGTCTTCACAGTGCGGAGTTTGTAGACCCTAAATTCTCTATTAAATCGAGTTAGACGAATCTGCCTAAAGAACACATCGCCTTTTGGCTCGGCTAGCTTCATGAAAACTGCCACTACAGCAAGAACAGGTAGGGCGATGACCATACTCAAACTGGTAACCACAAGATCAAACAACCGCTTTGCAACTCGTCCCCAACCAATCAGGGCTGTTTGGTGAACAGCGATGACCGGAAGCCCCGCAAACAGCTCTACGGCGATGTTGCCAACGAATAAATCACTGTTGCCAGGCACAAATCGGTACGAAATATGATTAGTTTGGGCATATAGCAGAATCTTGTTGTTCTTGGCCTGGTCACGGTAGAGTTCAGTCTGAATGATGCCGTGGATTTGGCCATTATTTAGGTGCTCCACAACGGTTTCAAAATCTTCGAAATGGGGGTAGTCACGGTATTTGCGCCCGACAATTCCCAGCACCCGTACTCCGGTACTACGTGTGTCGCCAACAGACTCTGTAATGTCTTCGCTGACACGGGTATCGCCGATGATCAAAATATTGCTGACACCTCCACCAAATCGGTACAAAATGTGCCGGAACAATCGAGCAAACGTCCTAAAGAGCGCCAGCAGCACAAACCCAATTATCAGAGCGTACAGTGGCACCAATCGTCCGGGCAGTAACTGGTCCTCTGATAAAAAGTCGTAACCAATGATAAGCAACGTGCCAATAAAGGCGCCAACAAGCAACCGACCAAGTTCTACGAAGCGCTTTTCGTAGATTTCTTGGCGATATAGCCCTATAAAAGCGTGTACCAACAGCCAAACCGGCAATATGTACACAATTGCCTTCAAGAAGTTCTCACCGCCTATAGTAGCGATCTTGCCATCGTCAAAGTAGTTGAACCGGAGGAAATAAGCCGCTGCGAATGCAGCTATTAAAGCAATGAAGTCACCGAATAAGAGGAAAATAGAGTAGATAAGTGAGGCGTTGTTCTTCATATAGTGACTATCATTGTACCACCGTAGATAGTTGCTGTTATACAAGTAGAGCGGAGGAGGGTAGGAGCTTGCTCGTACCCTCCGAGTACTACGCTGTAATCGCATGATATACTATGCTTGATTAGTACAGAATACGAACATGAAGAAAAAACACTTACTAAAGAAAAAACAACGTAAAGAATTAACCCGGTTTGCCGAATATATGATCGGTGGTGGTGTCTGGTTCTGGAGTGGGTATGTAATAATCGTTGTCCTGGATGATCACATCGGTCTGTTCTGGGCGAATGTATTGGGCCAAACAGTTGGTTTGACGCTCAACTTTATCATCGAGCGGTATTGGGCATTCAAGACCAAGCGACCTGCAGCCCTATTAGTCGCCACTAAACGCTACATTGGCTACACAGTTGTGAACGCATTCGGGCTTAATTACCTGATACTACTGGGGCTTCGCAGCGTTGGTATTGATCCAGCAATCGGGCAATTTATCGCATCTGCATTCTTTACCGTGTGGAACTACTACTGGTACAAAGTCTATGTATTTAAGGGTAAAGACAAGCCAAAGCATGTAAAGCACCACACACCATGAGTGAACAAACAGCAGTTCGTCCAACTAAGAAGCAGCGTGAGTTACTGACCTATATTGAGGGATTTATCGCTGAACATGGCTACAGCCCGAGTTATCGTGAAATTATGAATGGGTTGAGTTATAGCTCAGTTGCTACGGTAGCGTTACATGTGAATAGTCTGATTAAGCGCGGCCATTTGCGCAAACGTGACCATTCGGCACGTTCCATAGAACTTGTAGATATTACAGAAGCACCAGTTAAGACGAACGAGGTTAAGCCAGCTGAGGAAAAGTGGTTGGTTGAAAAAGTTGAACATTATTTTGCCCAAGCAGAGCAAAGCGTGATCACCCAGACACAACTAGATGAGCTGTATGTTCTGATCGGGGCGCTCAAAGTATTGGGTCTCGATGGGGCAGCACATTCGTTCATTCCAAGATTGTCAGAATTAAAGGCGGGAGGCGAATCGTAGGCATGGAAATATTGCATGCCATTCTGCTGGGAATCATAGAGGGAATAACGGAATTCTTGCCCGTTTCCAGTACGGGTCACTTAACGATAGCCGAGCGATTACTCGGCTATGACATCGGCGATCCGGCGATCACAGCGTTTACAGCATTTATTCAGACCGGAGCAACGCTAGCGACGATGCTATATTTCAGGAAGGATTTATGGCGGGTCCTGAAAGCTTGGTTCAATGGATTGTCTGGCAGGGCAAAACGAGGCGCTGATTACAAACTAGGATGGGGAATTATTATCGGGTCTATCCCAATTGCTATTGTTGGTATAGCTTTTAAGGAGCATATCGAAACTACTATCCGTAGCCTATGGATTGTCGCAATTGGGCTGCTGGCATGGAGCGCCGTTATGTACCTGACAGAGCGCTACGCAAAACAATCTCGCAGTGAAAAGTCTGCTACATGGAAAGATACGCTATTTATTGGCCTCGTGCAGTGTATGTCGTTAGTGCCTGGTGTATCACGGTCAGGTGCGACTATCTCAGCATCGTTCATGCGTGGATTTGACCGGGTTACTGCGACTAGATTGTCGTTCTTCCTGTCTATTCCTGCCTTACTGGCAGCTGGCATCCTACAGGTTGCGACTCATGCGGATGATATTGATGCCCGAGTTGGCTGGTTGCCAACGATTGTGGCAACCGTTGTGTCTTTTCTGGTTGCATACGTCGCAGTCGCCTGGCTTTTGAAATTCATCGCCCACCATTCATTTAAAAGCTTTATTGTCTACCGTGTCGCCATCGGTAGCATCCTGATACTATTGTTGGTAACAGGTGTGTTAGAATAAGCGTAATTACATTAGCGAGGGAATATGGCAAGTCTTAAACCAAAAAAATTATTTACAACAAAAAGAATGCTAGTACTGGCCAACATTGTGGTATTGCTCGGTCTAGCTGGCTTCGGGGGCTACTTCTTTAAGAAGTACCAGGATACCAAAAACGCGAGTCCAGAAAAAATCCAGCAGGCGCAGGTGGATCAAACAATTAGTGAGGTTGGCAAGCTATACGCACTGCCAGCCAACGAAAAGCCTGATGTGGCGACCGTTAAGGACAAAGAAGCGCTCAAGAAACAGTACCCATTCTTTGATCAGGCTGAGAACGATGACGTCGTTCTGATTTACAAGGAAGCAAAGTTGGCTATCCTATACCGCCCGAGCACCAAGAAACTGGTTAAAGTCGGTCCTGTAAACATCGAAAACGGTTTAAGTATCCGGACTGTCGGCAGTGATACAGAACGTTCCGCGGTTGAGAAGCTGCTGACCGACAACAAGCTAACCTTCACGACTGGCGGAACCGCTAAAACTGCAGTTAGTGGTGTGATCGTCGTGGACCTAAAAGGTACGAACAGCGAGCAAGCCAAGAAACTAGCCGAAATCGTCAAGGGAACCGTTGGTACTTTGCCGGAAGGTGAAGACAAGCCTGCTGATGCTGACTTGTTAGTACTTGTCGGTCCTACGACAACTCCTTAGTTAATACCACCAGGGGTGGTGCACTACTACCTATGGTGTGCCAGATGTAGCGTATACTACTACAGCTAGTGTAGCATTAACGTGCTAAGATACCTGTACTTAACAAAAAAGAAAGCTGGAATCAGGTTAAATTCCTGAACTGTGCCGCAACGGTTAAAGTCCGATACAGCGTAAATCTCTCGAGCAGGAGTGAGTCTACAAGATCTTTGTACCCTCATTTACTTACCGGGAATGAGGGGATTTTTATGACCGTTGCAGTCGAATCAGAACAAACAATATTCACAGGGTTCCACACGCTAAATCTTGATGCTGAGCCAATAGTAAAGCTTCCTGAATCTGCAGATATCCTTCCTGAGCTTGAAATTAACAGACTGCTCACAGAAGTCGAACACATAGCAAGCGCCTTAAGTGAGTCCGCTGATGTTCCTGAAGTAATAAGACAAGATGTTACAGTCAATCTCAAGACTTCGCTGGCTGAATTATCGATGCCGTACGCTGTTACTCAGACGGCACATAAAATTGAAAGATTGTGGAGTGCAGAAGAGCAACGTGAGATGCGAACCTTTCAGTGGCTTGGTCGTTGTGCAGTTGGCGTGGCGGAGAGCGGATACGACTTCCATATCTCTGAGCCAGCCAGAAAACGAGTAGATGTCGAGGTTGAGGAAGCAAAACATGCACAAGAAACCCTAAAGCCTGGCAAGATGCAGTTTTTTGTGTCACCGCGTATGTCCAGACAAGATGCACCAGAAGTAGTAGCTAAACAAGAGCATCTGCATGAAGAAGACTCTGTCAGGGCATCTTTTTTGGTCGTAGACAGTGAAGGTAACGAATCGCATCGAATTATGGAATCACTGCTTGTGAAAGATGTACCTCTCAAAGCCTGGGTTAATATGTTACGTGATCCGGGTAATATATTTGGCAAATCTATCGGTATCAATGATGAGGGCTCTGCGTTGTCAGTTATGGAGACGTTTCAGGAGCTTGAGCTGGATGAGGAACAAGCACCTGAAGGTCCGGTGACACTCATAGAGGCAGTAGTTCCATACATCGAAGATGATTTGCAGCGACTTAACGTCCAACTGCAACTTGGCGAGTTTAGAAAAGACCAACAACTATACAAAGAAAGATCAGAGCAGTTTGCGACCGAATGGTACGACTTTGATCTGGAGCTTGCTCAGAGTTTACAAAAAGGTGTTACGACCGAAAGAGTGACTAAATTTATTTCATCCATTGAATCTTCGTTAGCAGATAATGTTCGTGCAAATTTCGAGAGCTATCGTAATGAAGAGGGCTATGCTGCAACTCGGCACCTCATTGCATTAACAGAAAAAGCTAAGCGAAATATCCTGGCAACAAAAGCGGGAATAGCGACGGGCAATGAGCACATACTTGAACAAGTAGATAAGCCAACAATTGAAGCGGTCCAGACAATCACTGAAAACTATGGCAACCCGGCGCTCGCAAAACAGATTGAAGACGTGGACCGATCCATAGTCAAACAAAGTGTTGAAACCAATGGTGGTTGTAGTGGTAGTGCCTGTGGCTTAGATGCTGTCAAAGAAGGCGCCGCAGATGCATACATTAATAAACTCGGGGGCGAAAAGGGCGATAAGGTTGCCAAAGACAAAGTTCGTACCTGTGAGTGTGGCGCAAAAAGCATCGTATACGTATATAACAACGCTAAAGTTATTAAACACTGCGAGTCTTGCAGGGAAACAGAAGTTACATACACAAAGCGCAAAGCCGCGTAAAATATAAGGGTGAAACCAAAAATTGGGATTTATCCGGCTGCTTTTGACCCAGTGCATAAAGGGCACTTGGCGTTTGCGCGTGCTGCCAAGGAGCGGTACGGGCTGGATAAGGTCTACTTCCTGATAGAGCCAAATCCCAAGCACAAGCAAGGCGTAAAGGCGTTTGAACACCGTACTAACATGGTGCAGCTCGCCACAGCTAATGAATCAGACTTTGGCGTAATTATTCTGGATATCCAAGAATTTGATATAAGGCACGTCTGGCCACGTATAACCTCGCGCTTCCTCGGGTCAGAGCTCTTTATGTTAATCGGTAACAATGCCGTTAAACGGCTCGCTGCATGGCCACACACTACAGAATTTGGTAAACAAGCACCGACATTTGTTGTCGCCAAGCGTCACAGTGTAAAGACGGATGTTAAAAAATCACTCGAAACTCTACTGAAAACTAAGAAGTTGGACCTTCCGTACAAAATCCTAGAAGCAGACTATCAAACGTATAGTTCGCCAAATATTCGCATGCAGATAAAGCAGAGAGAACACCCCGAAGCACTACCACATAAAGTTTACGAATATATTCTCCGGAACAAGCTTTACATATCTGGAGCAGACTGAGAAAAATGTGATTCCAGGTAAGCCATGTGCCTTTCCTTGAACAACTCAAATTGTTCCTTATCGACGCCAGTACGCTTGAGGAACGCGCTAACTTTCTCACTACCAATGTAGTGCGGAATCATGACGTAGGTCGCGCCCAGTTCATACAGCTGAATTGCTTCTTCCTGATTGACAGCGTGGCAAATAACCACTGCCTTGTCATTTAATTTGGCAATCGATGCGATCAATTGCTCGGTAATAGTGAAGTCAGTAAAGGTGCTGACGATTAACTTGGCATGTTCCACACCAATTTCATCAAGGAGCTCTGGGTCAGTGGCGTCGCCGTACATAAATGGTACATCTTGGCGCTCTAGCGTTTCAATAACACTAGGATCGTAATCAACCACAATGAAACGTTGCTTCATGTTCTGGAAGGTTGTAATAAATTGGTGACCACCCTTGTGGTAACCGAACAGGATGAATGGGTAGCTCTTGCGACGGACGTGCTCTTTATAAACGGTTTGACGTTCGAATAATGTAAGTTTCATTTTATCGAACAATAGGAACAGCTTTTCATCGTAGTGCATAAGATAGGTCGAAATTGCGATCGTAATCATCGCAACTAGCGTAACAATGGCACTTACTTCCGGACGGACCATGCCGGCAGACACGGCTAACACCGCCATAATGATAGAGAATTCACTAATCTGGGATAAGTTAATCCCCGCCTTGAAACTAACCCGTTTTGTGTAGCCAAGCAGTCCAAGAGATAAGGTGATAATCGTTGGTTTTACCACCATTACTACGGCAGACAAAATCAGTGCGGGCACAATAACGGATCCGAGGTTCTGCAGGTCCAAGCTTTCACCCAGGGTGATAAAGAATACAACTACAAAGAAATCTCGGAGGGGTTTTAGGCGGGCAGTAATTTCCTGTGCGTAGGCAACTGAGCCCAGCGCAACACCTGCAAACAGGGCACCGACTTCCAGTGAAAAGCCTGCAAGTTCGAACAAGGTACCTACACCGAATCCCCAAGATAGTGCGAATAGGAATAGTAGTTCCTGTGATGAAGCCATAAATCGGGTAATCTTGCCAAGAAGTTTCAGGTTTGCAAAAATCAAAAATGCCATCAGTGCGAGGCCCTTCAGGACCAATAGGAGCAACTGGTCTACCTCCAAACCACCGTTTTTGCCAGCTGCAATTGCCAGTAAGGCGAGGGTAGCAATCAAGTCATCAAACAAGATAATACCGATCGCCAGCTGACCATGTAGACGGTTCTGCTCCTTACGGTCACTCAGGATTTTAACGATAATAATGGTACTACTAAAGAACAGCGCAAACCCAATGACCAGGGCTTCAGCGCGTAAGTAACCCAATAGGGATGCGACGGTAAACCCAACAGAAACCATGGTAATCAGAGCAACAACTGCGGCAATAAGGACTGATTTCCCCTGTTTACGCAGTTCGGACACATTCATGCCCAGACCAATAATGAACAGCAACAAAGCAATGCCCATATGAGAGAAGGTTTCGAACATCTCCTGGTTACCTTGGCTGATAATGCCAAGCAGTGACGGGCCAACGATCAGCCCAGCCAGAATATAGCCGAGTATCAGAGGCTGTTTAATCAGCTTCATGATCAGTGCCATGACAGCAGCGATACCAATGGCAACACTTAATTCGGCAAATACACTACCACCGAGTAGTTCGGCTGCGCTGGAAGATTCTACAAATGATGCGAGTATGTTTGTGATCATCGGACTTCGTCCTCTGGCAGCACTCTATTAATAAGTTTAGGATCAATCATGTTCGTTTTTGGTTGTTGTTCAGATATATTATATGCTAAAGCGTAAGCATTTGGTATCCTTCAGCTTTTCTAGTACCAAATCTCGCAGTTTTCTTGCGCTTTTTCTAGCTTCGAGGTAAATGTTTACCCCTCAGCCAGAGAAAAGCACTATAAATTCCACGATATTCGGTCTAGAATAAGCATAAGTACACCAAAGGCTTACTAGCAATTATGCAAAACCCACTTGAACCGCTAAAACCACTCAATCCTCTGAACTTGCTGACACCGCACCAAGAGGCAGTCCAAGGCCGCCGTAAAGCCATCAAGAGCTTCAAAGCAAAAGCAGATGCCAAACGCACTCCAAGTGAGAAATTTGCCGACTTACTGACTATCAAATTCGGCACGGTAATGTTCCTTGTTCTGAACGTTATTTGGTTTGTTGCCTGGATCCTGATTAATACCAACATGATTCCGGCTATTGAACCGTTTGACCCGTTCCCATTCGGGCTGTTAACCATGATAGTGTCGCTTGAGGCAATCATGTTGGCAATAATTGTACTGATTTCCCAAAATCGGGAAGCGCACGTCAGCGAGCTACGTGAAGAGATAGAATTGCAGCTAAACACTGTAGTAGAAGGCGAAGTCACCAAATTGATTAGCCTCATGGCCATACTTCTTGAGAAACAAGGTGTAAAAATTGACGACCCAGAACTGAAAAAAATGCTCAAACCAATCGATAGTGCGGAAATGATTCGCCAGCTAGAAGTCGAGCTCGATCCAAAGTCCCATTAGGAGTAGATCTATTGTAAATTAAGCTAAAGCATGTTATAATAGGTGTATGACCACACACTCAGGTTTCGTACCGCGTAAAACATTTGAAATCATACTTGAGAATGCTGTTATACCAACATTTGATCTAATTATTGATGTTCCAGAAAAAGGTGTACTAATTGCCCGTCGAAAGATCGAGCCTTATGCTGGCAAGTGGGCGTTACCTGGCCTCCGTATGTACAAAGGGGAGACCATCAACGATACTCTGGGCAGAATTGCCGAAGATGAAGCAGGAATCTCCGTCAACCTGGAGCAAGCTCGTCTGGTGGGCCAGTTTGTCGGCAAATTTACTACTGAGCACAACCGCCAAGACCTCTCAACCTGCTATGCGTACTGAAGCTTTACAACTTAACGCTGATCACTTCACGGGCCATCGTTTCATTCAGTCCGTTGACGAAATTCCTGTCGCAACTGGTGGGATGTATAGGCATTATTTAAATGATTACTTTAACTGGGCCAAGTAAACAGTTTTTGTTTGACAAAACGGTTGTGTTAATGAGACAATGCGCTCACTTCAAAGAGTAACTCGGTTACTTAGCGAACACAAAAACAACAAAAAACAAAATATGCTGTGTACTTTCGTGGAGTTAGTGTGCAGTGTTGGGGGTTTTAGGGTAATGCCAGTAAAAATAAAAGTAATGAATTCCAGGGGAACACGCGTGGAAGTTAAAGTACGACGTCCCAGTTGGCAGCAGTTTTTACACTACTAGCTGAACAACATGTCACATTAGCCTGCTCACGAGCGGAGCTCGCGACCCGCTAATGCTCTTGGCGCAACAACCGATTTTCTTTTCCGGTTCTCGCGCACCGTACTATATGTACGGCTTGCTGCGATCCTCAAAGAGAAATCGCTTCTTGCGCACAAGCATGTCGCTCAGCACTGTCCATCTCGGGAAAAAATCTAAATAAAAAGACCAGCATCTGCGAGAGCTGGTCTTTTTACTTACCGTAGAAGCTACTGGCTTTTTGCTTTGATCGCGTCCTCGATAACTTTATTGAAAGCATCGAGATCCTTAGGATTTTCTATCTTTTTGCCGTCGATATAGAACGAAGGAGTGGAGGTAACGCCCAGCTCTTTGCCCTTGCTGATGTCAGCATTGATAATACTGTTAGTAGCTTGGCTCTTTTGATCAGTAGTAAATTTGGCCACGTCTAGACCCAGGCTTTCCGCGTATGATTTGAAAGTTGTGTCAGCCTGCCCGCTGGCGAGGCTTGTCCAGGCTTGCTGGTTTTGATACAACAAATTGTACATTTCCCAGAACTTGCCCTGATTACCGGCAGCCTCAGCGGTACGATGTGCCAACATTGCGTTCGGGTGAATCTGGGTTAGCGGGAAGTTAACAAACTGGAATTGAATGTCATCTTTATATTTTTCGACGACCTGCTCAACGATAGGATAGTAACCACCGCAGGCAGGACATTGGAAGTCACCGTATTCTGTTAGGGTTACATTCTTTTTATTCTCGCCACGTGTGTGACTAGATGTTTGACCACCAGATTTATCGCCACTGTCAGGGGCAGATGCATCTTTTTTAGAAATGAATAATATTGCGCCAAAAACTACTACGCAGGCGATCAGTATAAAGCTAAACCGTGATTTCATGTTACCTCTCTTGTTTGTCTGCTTATTGTATCAATACAGGAACACTCTTTCAAAACATCCGTAGCTGTTCTACACTTTGAGCATGACATTTATCGGTATATTACTACTGATTGCAACCACGCTCCTGATGATCAGCTTGCAACGCAGTTATGCGCACGTTCCTGCAAAAGAGTTAAAAAAGCGGGCGAGGGCTGGGGATGTAATAGCAGCCACATTATTCAGGGCAGCAGCATATGGCTCAAGCCTTCGAGCATTACTATGGGCGTTGATTATCGGTTTTAGCTCGTGGCTATTCGTAATTTTGGCACACAGTACCGCTCCATGGTTTGGCATGTTAATTATTGCATCCGTATTATGGTTTGGATATGTATGGCTGCCCACCCGTGAGGCAACCCGAATAGGTGTATGGGTTGCAGCACAGTTCGCGCCGCTGTTTGCAAAGGTGCTAGAGTATTTGCACCCAATTTTTGGGAAAGTGCACGATTTTATCGCAAAACATCGACCGGTATCAGTCCACACTGGTTTATATGATAAGGATGACCTAAAAGAGCTATCCGCGCACCAAAAAGTACAGTCAGATAACCGTGTTGATACCCAGACCTTAGAAATCGTTGAACACGCACTATCGTTCGGTGACAAAAAAGTCTCAGATATATTGACACCTCGCCGTGTAGTCAAAAGCGTGGCTGCAACAGATGCGATCGGTCCAATCTTGATGGATGATCTTCACAAGAGCGGTCATTCGCGGTTCCCAGTTTATGAGGGCAGGCAAGATAATATTGTTGGTGTGCTATTCCTGCGTGTAGCAGTTAGGGCAAAGACAGGCGGTGTTATTACTAAGATCATGAATAGCCAGGTCTGCTACGTGCACGAGGACCAGCCATTAACAGAGGCGCTACACGCTATTTTAAAAACACATCAGCAGCTGTTTGTAGTGGTAAATAGCTTTGAGGAATATGTTGGTATTGTGACAATCGAAGATATTATGGAAGCCGTTGTGGGTAAACAAATAGTTGACGAGTTTGACGAGTACGAAGACCTCCGCGCTGTCGCAGCCAAAATGGCAGCCAAAGAGCACAAAGATCACGTAGTGAACGATTCCCCACACGAAAATATACAATCTGTTACAGAGGTGGTAGAATAGATTTAATGAAGTCTCAGGCGGATAGTAACAGTAATTTACGGGTCGGCAGCAACTAGCTGGCGATTTCTGTCTGCCCACGACCCCAATTTACAGCCTGAACTAACTAATACTTAGGACCTAAAGATATGAGAACATTGGCGAAAGAATCAATCGACCAAATTGGAAAAGAAATAACTCTAAAAGGTTGGGTAGAGTCACGTCGCGACCATGGCGGATTAATTTTTATTGATCTGCGCGACCACACTGACATAGTTCAATTAGTAATCCGACCAGATAATGCTGAGGCATTCGAGGTAGCAGAGCAGTTGCGTGACGAGTTCGTCATTAGCGCTACTGGTACCGTGTCGGAACGTGGTGAGGGGCTCAAGAACCCTAATATTCCAACAGGGGAAATTGAAGTAATACTTAACATGTTAAGTATACTCAACAGGGCAGAACCTATGCCGATTCAGATGCGGGGTGATCAGATCAGTAGCGAAGAACAACGCCTGAAGTACCGTTTCCTTGACCTCCGCCGTGACAAGATGCAGTCTATGCTCAAATCCCGCGCCAAGTATCACAGCTTTATGCGTAACTACATGGAGGAACATGAATTTACAGAAGTAACAACACCAGTCTTGGCGAACAGTAGCCCGGAAGGTGCGCGTGACTTTTTGATCCCTTCTCGCCTCCACCCCGGCAAATTTTATGCGTTGCCACAGGCCCCACAGCAGTTCAAGCAACTGTTGATGGTTGGCGGAGTGCCACGCTACTATCAGCTAGCTACCTGTTTCCGTGATGAAGACCCCCGCGCAGACCGCCTGTATGGTGAATTCTATCAGTTGGATCTTGAGATGTCCTTTGTTGAAGATGGCGAAGAAGTCCGTTCCATGATGGAACCACTTATTAAACAGCTGGTAACTGATTTTGCTGACAAGAAACTCCTCAGTGATGAAGTCCCTCGTATTCCGTACCAAGAAGCCATGGACCGTTATGGTTCGGACAAACCTGACTTACGCTTTGGGATGGAACTAATTGACCTCACTGAAGATCTAAAAGCCAGCGAATTTGGTGTGTTTAAGAATCCTATCGCATCCGGAGGGGCAGTAAAAGCTATCTGTGTCAAAGGTGCGAGCGAACTTTCTCGTTCACAGATTGATAGCTTTACTGAAATTGCTAAATCAGAAGGAGCAGGTGGCCTTGCCTACATTACTTATGAAAACGGCGAAGTTAAGTCCCCTATTGCCAAGTTCCTGAAGGACGAAGAACTCCAAGCTATCCAGTCTAAGATGGGTGCCACAGATGGTGACACCGTGTTCTTTGGTGCCGATACGCGCGAAAAGGTGAACAAGGTTCTTGGACGTCTCCGCAGCGAGTTTGCTGATCATTTTGAGCTTAAGGATCCGAATGTTGTGGCACTAGCGTGGGTGGTAGATTTTCCATTCTACGAATGGGATGCCAGCGCCGATAAACTGGACTTCGGCCACAACCCGTTCTCCATGCCAAAAGGCGGCCTTGAGGCACTCCGATCAGAAGACAAAGTTGGTATTTTGGCAGATCAATATGACATGGTAGCTAACGGCTACGAAATTTGTTCCGGTGGCGTCCGTAACCACAATCCGGAGGTGTTATATGAGGCATTTGGCGTGTTAGGCTATGATCGTAACTATGTAGACTCGCGATTTGGCGGTATGATTAACGCTTTCAAATACGGCGCACCACCACACGCTGGTTGCGCCTTCGGCACAGACCGACTATTTATGGTGCTTATGAGTGAAGAAAATGTCCGTGAAGTCGTAGCCTTCCCCAAAAACGGCTCTGGTGTGGACCTCATGATGAACTCCCCCAGCCCCGTTGACCCCACTCAACTCGAAGAACTCAACGTCGAAACAACAGTCGAAGAATAATATGCAAGAAAAGATAGACAGCTTCAGGCAACACGTTACCGAGGCATCATCTAATCCTAACTTTGTACATCACATGTGGTTCATTAAGTGGCATTTAGAAATTGTGGAACGTATTGCTGAGGAGCTCCTTGTAAAATACCCTGATGCAGATAAGGATCTAGTTCGTGTGATGGTTTGGCTACACGACTACGGAAAGATATTGGACTTTGACCGCCAGTATGAAGTCACCTTATCTGAGGGCGCTAAGAAACTCCTTGAAATCGGCTTCGAAAACGAATTTGTGAAAAAGGCCGTAAGCAATATCGAAATACTTGATAAAAAGATGGAGCTGGATATTGCTCAGACGTCTATCGAGGTTCAAATTGTATCCTCTGCCGACGGCTGTTCACACATAGTGGGTCCTTTTATGTATCTGTGGTGGTATGAAAATGCAAATAAACCATTTGAGGAACTAATGAGTGGCAATCTGAGAAAACTGACCAAAGACTGGGATCGCAAAATCGTTTTACCTGAAGCTCGTGCCGCATTCAAAAAGTACCAGAATGTAACGGCAGTCCAAAATGGCGCCTTGCCAGAAAAATTTCTAGAAGCTTAAGCTTTAGAACATGTACAATAAGTAATCTATGACGCAGCAGGAAGCTTTGGCTATTATGGAATCTGGGCAGTCAGTGCTTTTGACGGGCGCTGCTGGTACAGGTAAGACGTACCTTATGAATGAGTTTATTCGGCGTGCTAAAAAACGCCGTAAAAGTATTGCGGTGACTGCAACCACAGGCCTCGCTGCCACACATCTAAATGGCGCGACTATTCACGCATGGGCGGGTATTGGTGTGCACGACGAGTTACCCAGCTTGTTCTTTCAAAAGCTTGGCAAGCAGCGACAAACTTTGATTGCGAAAGCCGACATTCTGATCATTGACGAGATTAGTATGCTGCACGACTACCGTTTGGACATGATTGAAGAAGTCACGCGAAAAGTTCGTGGCAATGACAAGCCCTTTGGTGGTTTGCAGGTTATCCTTGTAGGTGATTTCTTCCAATTGCCTCCTGTTAATCGCCGTGACAGCCGTGAAGGTAGCTTTGTGCTGAGTTCTAACACCTGGCAAGGGTCTAATTTTACTGTCTGTTATCTGGAGCAGCAATATCGTCAAAGTGATGATGACGCGTACGCGCAGATTCTGAATGGTATCCGTGTGGGTGTACTGACGCGCAACCAGCTGGCCTCACTACAGAAACGAATTGATGTGGTACTGGATCCTTTCCAGCCACGAACCAGGCTGCTAACAACAAATGTTGATGTTGATCGCATCAATGATGCAGAATTAGAGCGGCTCGACGGCGATGTATACGAATACGCAATGGAAACCACAGGCGGCAAACGTTTCGTTGAACAACTGAGTCGGTCATGCCTGGCTCCAGAAGTGCTATTTCTGAAAAAGGGTGCGCACGTGATGTGTATCAAAAATAGCCAGAACGGCAGATACGCCAATGGTACGCTCGGTATAGTAACCGGTTTTGATGACGATGATTACCCGATTCTGAAACTTAATAACGGCAAAACAATTACGATGATGCCCGATACCTGGGAGTTAATTGATGGCGACAAGCGCCGCGCGACGTTAAGACAACTGCCGCTACGGTTAGCGTGGGCGATTACGGTCCACAAGAGCCAGGGAATGACACTAGACGGCGCGCACATTGATCTGCGACGTGCGTTTGTAGAAGGTATGGGCTATGTCGCATTATCCCGGGTTAAAAGTATGCAGCAATTAGCGCTAGACGGGCTGAATGGTATGGCGCTGAAAACCAGTCCATTAGCGCGAAGTATTGACTCAGAACTCCGTTCCAGAAGCCAAACAGCGCTAGACGAATTCGCCGCAGTCATAGCTAAATGGAAGCAAGACGAAGAAAAAAGAAAGAATGAACCAGAGCCAAAAGAGGACGAAAAACCAAAAACCGATTGGTCAGAAAAACTCGCCAAAATGCGCGAAGAACACCCAAACGCCTACATGCCGTGGAAAGAATTCGATGACGAAGAACTAAAGAAACTATTCGAAAAAGGCACCACACTTAACATGTTAACTAAACAATTTGGTCGTCACCCCGGCAGCATTAAAAAGCGCCTAGAAAAACACTACGGCGAAGATGTTCAGATAAAGAAGTAGTATAATTTTAGTTATGAAGAAACAGATCTCAACCAATAAGGCTCCTTCTGCACCAGCGATGATGTCTCAGGCTATCGTGGGTGGTGATACTGTTTATGTAGCAGGACAAGTTCATGCTGATCTGGAGTGGAAACTCGTCGGCAATACTGTTGCTGAAAAAGTTGCACAAATCATGCAAAATATCTCTGTAATTCTGGAAGCTGCCGATGCATCGTTGAACGATGTTGCAAAAGTCGTCATCTATCTTACGGATATGACACAACTTAAAGAACTAAACGAAGTCTACCCAACGTACTTCAAAGAACCGCTTCCAGTTCGCGAAGCAATCGGCGTCCACGCTTTACCTCTCGGTGCAACCATTGAGATAAGCGTAGTAGCCGTAAAGTAGCCGCCAAATAGAATAGCGCTCGTGATGAGCGCTATTCTATTGCCTACCAGCCAAAGGCTTGGGCGAGGATCCAGATTGATCCGGCTGTTGCCAGAAAGAACAATCCTAGGCCAACTGGTGAACCCCAGCTGAACCATGAGCCCCACGAGCGCCAGTGCTTGAGGTGATCCTCGTAGTTCCAGCCGTGCTGGTCTTGAATTTCCTCTTTTGTCATTTTTGACATAAGATGACTCCTACTTAAATTTGTAAAGAGCCGTTGGTCGTAGCATGTGTGTCTGGATATGTTGTTCGCATGAACGGTACTGCGCATATCCGCTGCTGACGCTACGTTATCTATATTTAACTATAAAGTGGGCTATTGTCCAAGGATGCTGACAGAGCGGGCGATTATGAGCGCCACGATTGATACAGAAACAAGTGCCTGGATACCCATGAGTAGCTTCGCCTGGTATGAGAGTGGGCGGGCATCGGCGGGCGCAAAATTAATCGCATTAGTTATAGAGAGGTATAGGTAGTCTGGGAAAGCGGGCTGCCAGCCCTTAAATCCCTGGCTAAGATCTTGCTGCGTAAATTGAAAGTCTTTATCATGTTTGGACCACTTTTTACCAGATAAGCCGGGGCTGTCAATCTCCCAGTACCATAGCGCGAACACAATGACGTTAGTCAAGAAAATAGCAATTGCCGAGGCAAGTAGATTGTACCCATCAATAAGGTTGCTTTCAGTAATGAGCAGACGCAGTACGATGATCACAGAACTGATGTTCTCTACAGAGATAAGGCCCAGCATTACAAACGAGAGTGTACGATACAATGATCGCTTTAATGCTTCGGGGTGGCGAGCGCTCAGTCCTAGAAGAGTCACCAACACAAGCTCACTAATAATAATAAGTGGGTGTGGCCCATAGGATAAGTCGCCACTGGTAACCCATGTACTTACCTGTAATGCAATCGCGACATACAGTACAAATTGAGCAAGAAATAGCTCGCCTCTTGAAACATGGGGAAGTTTTGAAGTAAACATTACCGTAATAATAGCGCTACAACGGTTCGTTGTCGAGGCTACGCCAGAGGTACCAGCTGGCAACAGATTGGTAGGGCGTCCAGCCATTTGTTAACGCTAGCTCGTGCATTTCAGGTGGCTTTGGGAGGTCTGGAAGATCATAGAGTTGCATCATTGCTTTTCTGATCCCTAAATCACCGGTTGGCAAGATGTCTAATCTGCCAAGTGAAAACATCATGAACATATGGGCAGACCACTCGCCGATACCTTTGACTGCCACAAGCTGCTCAATAACAGTAGGGTTGGGCAAAGTAGCAATATCGTCGAGGTCTAATCTGCCATCGATAATGTGCTTTGCAAGATCTTTGATGTAGCTTGCCTTGGGATAACTACAGCCAATTTTTCGCAAGGCCTCTGTTTCTGTTACTAGAATCTGTGCTGGTGTCGGCATGGAACCACCAAATAGGTCGAGAAATCTTTGGTAAATTGTTGCAGCCGCTTTCACTGACAACTGCTGCCCGATGATTGATCTAACAAGCTGTCGATAGTAATCAGTGTGGGGCGTAAGCTGACACGGTCCATGCGTGCTTACGAGGGTTGCCAATACTGGGTCGGCAGAACTGAGTTTACGCTCTGCTTCCGAAAGGGTACTTCGCCAGTTACTCATATCATTTAGTGTATGCCATTTTGACATGAGTTCTAAACCTGAGATACTTTTAGGTATGCAAAATCAACTGACGCCGAGTCAATCTAACCTGCAACAATCTGGCAGTAACCTTCAGCAGAATAATGGTAATTTGCAGCAGAACAGTACCCCGACTACTTCATCAGACGTTTCTACTACATTGAGTCAGAATGCCCCAACTACAAGTCTGCAGGTGCAAGCTGCTAAAACGGACCCCACAGTACCTTCCCAAACCTACCTACCAGGTTCACCGGCAAGTGTCTGGGTTGTACCCATCGCATTTGCAGTTGCTGTCGTAGTGGCGATAGCTATTTGGTCACGTCTTCGTCTCGAAGAAGTAGTTGTTGAGGAAGAAGCCCCATTATTAGCCGAGCCTCCAAAGCCAAAAAACACCTCCAAGCCCAAAGCAGGTAAAAAAACTACTCGCCGCAAACGCCAGAACAAACGTTAACAGTGCTAAACGTGATAAACTGAATACAAGTAGCATAAGCGTTTATAACAGATACATAATTTATGGCAAAAGAACGAAAACAAGACTTGGCTGGTCCTGAAGAAGAGTCACTTGAGCAACGCGTGGACGAGATGCTCGATATTAGTGTGCCGGACGAAAAACCAACTGTAGAAAGACCTGCTGCGAAATCAGTTTCAATTTCTATTACACATGCCGATGAACCTGCCCCTGAGACAGACACGGCGTTAGCAGAGGCAATTGAAAAAACCAATGAGCAACTGGCTCAGGAAGTAGGAACCGCTCCACTAGTGGATGAACCGAAGCCAAAACAGGCCGCAAAAAAGGTAAATGTGGTTCATGACGAGCCAGAGGCGCCCGTACTAACCGAACCAGAAGTTGAGTCAGACTCAAGCTCTGAAGAACCAGCAGTTGAAGAGGCTGAAGCTCCCTCAGAAGACCAGCCGATAGCAGAAGAAAAGTCTGCCGAAATTGACTCAACTGCAACAGTCGGGGAATTAATGGAAACTACTTCACCGCTAGAAGCAGAATTAGAGTCAGCTGAAACCGACCAAGCAGTATCCGATATTATTGCTAAAGAAAGCGATGAGTTGCTTTCCGTACAGGATGCATCTATCCCGACACCACCAGTAAAAGCCAGTAAAAAGGACAAAAAAGGCACCCCAAGTTTATTTAGTCTGATTCTAAGGAGCCCATCTTTCCGTTGGACAATGTTCATACTGATCGTAATTGGGTTAGTGGTAGCCGGGGCATACCCCAAGACTCGCTATTACGCGCTTAACAAGGCGGGTGTTCGTAGCAATGCATCAGTCACTATTACCGATCAAAGTACCCTCAGACCACTCAAGAACGTTAAGGTTACTCTTGCAGGGCAAACAGTTATGTCAGATGAAAAAGGTAAAGCAAGTCTATCAAAGTTGGTTCTGGGGCCCACGGAGCTTGTCATTGAAAAACGGGCGTATGCCACCGAAAAACAAACGGTTACCGTTGGGTGGGGTAATAACCCTCTCACTGACGTCACATTAAAACCTCAGGGAGCGCAGTATACATTCCAGGTTAACGACGTGTTCTCTGGCCTACCAATTGTTGAGGTAGAAGCAAGTGTCGGTGAACTATCGGCAACAGCAAATGACAAAGGTGAGATCAAACTCGCCCTGGATCAAATAGAAAGTGACGAAGTGGACGTTGTATTCAAGGCGCAAGGCTACCGACAATTTACACACAAATTAATTCTTACGACCAAACAACCGACCACCATCACACTAACACCCTCAAAACAGCTCGCCTTCGTATCAAAGCGATCCGGTGTGTATGATCTATATAAAATTGATGCTGACGGCAAGAACGAAGCATTGGTCCTTAAGGGAACTGGTAAGGAATCAGGTGATATTTCTCTCTTCCAGCATCCAGCTGGTGATGCCGTGATTCTGCTGTCTACCCGTGAAGGAACATTTGGGGTTGATGGCGTGCTGAAACAAACATTGACGTATGTTAATCTCAAAAACAATTCAACAAGAGCAGTAACTACCTCCTCGCAAATCAAGGCAATTGATTGGGTTGGGACGCGGCTGGTATATGTTGTGCTTGATGATAACGCAGCCCAGGACAGCACCAGTCGGTACAAACTAATGAGTTACGACTATATATCGGGTGATAACCGTCAGCTCGCAGCCACTAACTACTTTAATAATGTTGTATCGATGGGCGGGCGTATTTACTATGCGCCAGCTAGCGCTTATCAAAATGGCGTCAATGTAGGGGTCTTCGCGGCCCATGCTGACGGAAGTGGCAAAGAAGTCATCCTCGATAAAGAAGCTTGGAATATGTTCAGAACAAGTCGTGACACCATCACGATTGCAGTAGAGCAAGAATGGTACAGCTTTAAACAAGGCGCTTCTAAGCCTGAGAAACTATCTGGCCAGCCAAACGAAACAACCTCACGTCTATACGTAGACAGCCCTAATGCAAAACACAGCATTTGGATTGATAACCGAGACGGTAAGGGCACGTTAGTCCTATACAATGCGGACAAGAATGCTGAAGACGTAGTAGTCTCAGATAACGGTGTCGGCGGTCCAATTCGCTGGCTCAATAATTCAGTGTTTGTGTACAGGGTTTCAAATAGTCGTGAGACAGCCGATTACGTATTAAGTACGAATGGTGGATCACCAAAGAAAATTGTGGATGTCACCAATGCAAACGGTATCGATCGCTGGGCAAATTAGCATAAAATAAAGGCTACATGACGCACAATTATTTAGATTTCCAGGAAACAGTCTGGGATTATTATCGTCTGCATGGTCGTGACCTGCCGTGGAGACGTTCGGTCGATCCATACAAAATTCTGGTGAGTGAGGTTATGTTACAGCAGACACAAGCCTCACGTGTTATCCCAAAGTACGAACAGTTCTTGAAACTTTTCCCGGATGTATTAGCTCTCGCCAAAGTGCCACAGCAGGAAGTACTCATTGCCTGGAGTGGGCTCGGCTATAATCGCCGAGCTCGGTTTTTGCACCAAGCAGCTCAGGCAGTCGCTGAAAAACACGGTGGTCATGTGCCGCAATCTGAAAAAGAGTTGGTTGCTTTGCCAGGTATTGGCATAAATACTGCCCGGGCAGTACTGGCGTATGCTTTCAACCAGCCTGTGGTGTTTATCGAAACTAATATTCGCACTGTTTTTATCTACCACTTTTTTGCTGACAAAGACAATGTTGCTGACAGTGAAATTCTTAAGTTAGTGGAGATGACTTTACCCCAGGGGGAGGGAAAAGAGCAGCCCGACAAAAAGTCACGCCTTTTTGCCGGCGCGATGAGAAAAACCGGGGCCCCCGCAAAACCTGTTTTGTGGGGTGATAGTACCGTAGGTTTGTCTCATAATCGCGAATGGTACTGGGCACTCATGGATTACGGCAGCCACCTGAAAGCCACCATAGGCAACGTGTCCAGGCACAGCAAACATTACGCTAAACAGTCAGCTTTTCATGGGTCAAAGCGTCAAATCCGGGGAGCGGTCCTGAAGTTGCTATTAGACGCTCCAAAATCACAAATGGAGCTTGCAGCAGAGATTAATGACGATCGGCTGGAAGCTGTCCTACAAGATTTAATAAAAGAGGCACTCATTACCTTAAAAAATGATCAATTCAGTCTGTAGATCGGCATCCCGCTTGTGTTAGAATAAGCCTAAAGTAACAAGAGGAATTTATGAAACGAAACTACCTAATCAGTTTTGCGGTGATAGTGACAGCTGCTGCACTTCTGATAGCTACATTGCCTGCTCGGGCTCACACAGATGGCGAAGCACATACACATACAGAAACAACTACAACGGAAACAGTAAGCCCAGAAAAACAACGAACAGAACGTGTTGAAAAACGCAAAGCTGAGGTTAAAACTGCACTGACGACAGTACAGCAGAAGCGCGTTCAGACCCGTTGTAAAGGTGCGCAGACGCTACTAGCGATTAATGCAGAAAAAGCTGCCAAGATTCAAACAAACCGGGATAAAATTCATACTGATATCTTAGATAAGCTAACAAAACTTGAGGTAAAGCTGGCAACAGGCGGAGTTGATACGACTACCTTCAAAGAACAGATCGCAAGTCTGAAAACTAAAGTCGAGACTTTCAAGACAGATAGCGCTGCATATCTCCAGACAGTTCAGGACACGGCTGCGCTCGATTGCCAGGCTGACCCAGTTGGCTTCAAGGCTTCCCTTGAAGCTTCCCGCGCTGCCCTAAAAAAACTTCAGACTGACGCCGTAGCAATACGTACGACTCTTGCTCAGGAAATAAAGCCACGACTTGCAGCTGCAAAGGCACAACTCGAAACTAAGAAGGCAGAATAATATGGAAGACATCAAACAACCTCATCAGCAAACCCAACCACCTGTAATGGATATCCAACCGCCTCAGGTCGCGCCAAATGAGCAGCCTGTATCAGCTCCCACGCCTGCGGCCCCACCTGTGCCAGAAGAGCCGGCACCAGCATCTGCCCAATCCACAGAAACAGCAGCAGCTGGCGAGACACCTGCGCAGGCCACACCAGCACTTGCTGCGGTGGCCTCAGCACACAAACCACGCCGAATGCCTATGATCGCAATAGTGTGCGCAGTTCTTTTTACCGGGATCTTTGCAGCAGTAGCAGTGGTAGCATACATGTCAAAATCCAATGTAAAGACAACTGATTCATCTCAGCAACCAGCTACTAATGCCACAAGTGAGCCCCCAGCAACTGCAGCGGATGTGACCGATACCGACAAGGCAATCGATGATAGTATGTCGAGCGTTGATGATGCAGCTGACTATAACGATGCTGGTGTAAGTGACACAACCCTCGGTCTGTAGCATAATAGTCATCTAGATATGACAAACGGATCTCAAATAATAGATCAAATTAAAGACGGCGCCGTTGGGATAGCACCAACTGACACTTTATACGGCATTGTCTGTAGTGCCGGAGACCAACCAGCTGTCGAAAGACTTTATGCGCTGAAGTCACGTGAAGCAAAACCAGGCACTCTTGTCGCGGCTTCCATTGATCAACTAGTAGGCCTTGGTATACCTAGGCGCTATCTTACGGCCGTGGAGCAGTATTGGCCAGGCGCGATCAGTATTGTTATCCCAGTGGGCTTCGCGTTAGGGTATTTGCACCAGGGCAAGGGATCGCTGGCTATCCGTATCCCTGCAGAGGAATCATTCCGCGAATTTTTGCACCAGTCAGGCCCATTATTAACTACAAGTGCCAATATGCCCGGAGAAACTCCAGCACATACCATCCAAGAGGCCAAGGACTATTTTGGTGAGTCAGTGGACTTCTATCTGGATGGTGGTGATTTGTCGGGACGGGAGCCATCTACAATTATTAGGATAATTGACGATGCAGTAGAAGTTATCAGGGAGGGCGCAGTTAAAATAGACGAATCAGGCGCGATCGATAACGGTTAACGACTTGATCGGACTCTTATCAGTCCGTATGATAAGGCTATGGGAAAAATTCTAGTCGTTGATGACGACAATATAATGCGCGCCGGTGTCGCCGCGATGCTCAAGAATGCAAACCAAGATGTTCTTGAAGCCAGTGATGGCGATGCAGGGCTTGCGGCTGCGATTAAGGAAAAACCAGATCTAATTGTGACTGACATTCGTATGCCGCATATGTCTGGGCTCGAGATGCTTGAGGAGCTCCGAAAAGATGAGTGGGGCAAGACAGTCCCTGTGATCATTCTGACGGGTGACGAATCAAACGAAACCATTAACCAAGCTTTAGAATCTGGTATAACCAGTTACTTCGCTAAAAGTTCTGACCCGGCTACACTGCAGCAGCAGATTCTTGCACAGATAGGCTAACAGGTGCCTTCACCGGTAGGGCGATGTACACGGTCGTACCTTTTCCCTGAAGGGAGCTGAGCCACATTCTGCCCCCATGTGCTTCAACAGTCATGCGGGTGGTCCACAGACCTAAGCCAGTGCCGTTAGCATGTACCGAGGTGGCATTGGTTGCTCTATAGTAACCTCCCAGAACCTTTTCTTGCTCATCGTGGGGGATGCCGATGCCATGGTCCTGTACGGCAATGATGTGTTCATGGCTGTCATCCAGCCGATACAGTAATTTTATTACACTTTCCTCGCTACTGTATTTGATAGCATTTGCAAGAATGTTCATAAATGCCCGCTTCAGTGCCTCCACATCACCTACGGTGTATATCTGGGTGGGCCACTTTCCCACCTTTTCAATCGTGATACTCTTTTCTTTAGCCCCAAGTACTAACGTAGAGGTAACCTGGCTAATAATAGTAACGATATCAACACTGTCCTTATGTAGTTTTTTAGCTTGGCCGCGTTCAAATATAGAGCTGTCGAGAATCTCGTTCACGGTCGCTAATGATGCCTCAGTACTCCGGTACATGTCATCGAGTAAATCTTTTTGGGTATTAGACGCCTTTTTGTTACCTTGCTGCAACGATTGAATGCCCCACAACATGCCAGTTAGCGGAGAACGAAGTTCATGCGAAGCAATCGAGATAAATTGATTTTTAAGATGCAGAATTTCGTGTTCTTTCGCCTGAATTTTTATGTCCCGCAAAATCCCAGCAAAAGGTATTGCTGCTAATAGCAGTGGCACAAGTGCGTACAAAGCAATCTCCAGGTAGTATGTGTTAGCTGGCGCAAATACACCTACAGCTGCGACAACATTGCCATCATTATCACGTACTGGCGCAAAGCCAGCTACCCAATGTTCTGAGTAGTCGGCGACCCAGGGATCGAAGCTTGGTGTGCCATCCAACAATGCGGAACGTAGTTGGTTAGACGGATGAGGGACTGCCAAACCTGGCTGACCATAGAAACTGCTGCCTTCCGGTTGCGCGTCAATATTAATGGAAACCTGTTGGTTTGCAATCTTGAAGGCACGGATGTAAGAGATGTCGAGGTTGCTGCTCCTGACCTGATCAAGCTGCTGTTTCGCCCGGGAGTATGCAAGTGTCGTTAAGTCATCTTCGCTGCCTTTGAGGTTTGCTAAGTCGTCAGCGGACAGGCTATCCGCAATGGTCTGAGCTCGACCAACCAGATACTGACTTTTATCTGACTGGTTTGTAGCAGCTGCAAATAAACCACTGAAAATCCCGGCACCAATAATAAGCACTGCAACAATGGTAGTGAAACGCTTTGGACGAAAAATCGGAGCTAGCTTCCCACGTTTAAGATGATCCATGCTCCATTCAATATAGCATAAGAGTATTAGATATACAGGGGTGAATTAATTAAATTCGCGGCGAAGCCACTCATCCAGGCTATTACCCCCACCAGCCGTTAGGCACAGCACCGTATCGCCGTCGGCTACGTGCTGCTTGATAGCCCTCTTTAAATCTTCATTCAATTGAGAAGGGGTTGTGTGGAGCTGAACAGTTTCGGACAGGAGCCCCCGAAGATCACTTGGGCTCAGCAGCTGCAATGACTGGTCCTCGCGGGCTAGATAACTCGGCACAATGTAGAGTGACTTTACGCTATCAAACAGGTCATGCAACTCGTCTTTGATGAAATGCTGCCTAGTGTTGTGCAGCCCTTCGTATACGACAACCAATCTATCACCAGCGACCTCGTGGCCAAGTTGTAATGCGCCCCGAATCTTGGGGGGTGTGTGAGCGTAGTCGCTGAAAATGCCGGGAGCAATCTGCTCAAAGCGTCTTGAGACGCCAGGGAATTGGTTCAAAATCTCGATTAGCTCTGCGCCATTCTTCCTACCGAGCAATGTCTGGACTCCTTGAGCAACAAGTGCAGCATTTTGACGGTTGACGAGCCCAGGTAGCGAGAGACCCCGGTAGTCATCGAAATTAATAATACTAACAGTATTCGATCCTGCAACATCAATAATATCGGCATCAGGCTTCCAGATGTAGGTGTGATCGGTGTGCCTGATGAAATCACGGAAAGCCTGGTTGTATTCCTCACGAGTAGAGTAAATATCTGGGTGGTCCCAGTCTATACCGGTAATTAAACTAAGAGCAGGGCTGTAGGCAAGGAAATTTCGATCAAATTCGTCTGCTTCGTATACAAAGTACTGAGAGTCAGGGCTGTAGGCACCAAGGCTGGCAAATGACGTCTTTGCGGGCAGTACGTAACTAATTGGTACACCTAGTCTCTGAAGCAGCCATACCGTCATGGCGGTGGTGGTTGTCTTTCCGTGCGTGCCTGCGACAGCAACCATTTTCAGGTTCTTGTCAGCCAGGAACTGGGTTATAAATTCGTCGCGCTTGGTTGCCCTAATACCGTTTTCTTTAGCAAACATTAGCTCTGGATGGTTAGGATTTTCCATCGGCAACGCGGAACTGTAAACAATCCAATCAATAGGTTTTCTATTGTTGAGACTGGTAATATCTTCGCTGCTTTGGCCGATGTGGATATCAGAAATGCCCTGAGATTGCAGATACTCAAGGTAACTAGACATCTGTTTATCAGAGCCTGAAACTTCATAACCGGCTTGGCTTGCAATAAGTGCGACAGGACTGATACCTGCACCTCCTATACCAGAGAAGTAAACATGCATAGATATATGGTACACTGAAGAAAACGAAAAGAAACAAAGATTTTATGTTAAAAAAGGCAATGCACCAGTTTCTGAAACGGAGTCACTTTTGGCGTGACACCGGGTTTGACGAACTAAGCGAACTATACATCAGCAACATGCTCCGGACTGTTGCGCTAACAACATTTCTTATTTTTGTTCCGTATTATCTCTACCAAAACAACTACTCACCAGCCACTATCCTGGCTATGCTTGGTTCCTTTTTTGCTTTTCGAGCGGTTGCAGACATTGGTGCGGGCTTCTTTGTTGGGCGGTATGGCCCCAAGCACTCAATGTTGCTGAGTAACTTGATGCAAATTATCAGCTCAAGTTTGCTTTTGACGGTGCCAGGGCACCATTGGAACATTTTGTTAATGGTGTTACCGTGGGCGATCGCGAATAGTCTATTCTTTATTTCATATCACGTCAGTTTTTCTAAGATAAAACATACCCCAAAAGCCGGCACAGAGCTTGGACACATGCAGGTGTTTGAAAAGGTCGGCTATCTACTCGGCCCATTAATTGGTGGTGTTATTGGTTCGGCATTCGGCCCACAGTACATATTCATTACCGCGACAGCCTTACTAATCATTAGCCTTTGGCCGCTGTTCCTAAGCAGTGAGCCTACAAAGGTACATCAAAAAATTGATTTCAAGGGACTATCTGCCAAAAAAATACGCCGGGATATATTTGCATATGGAGCACTTGGTGTCGAGAACTCACTGTGCATTAACACCTGGCCGTTCTACGTCGCGGTATTTCTACTTAGCGGCGCAGTGTACGCTCAGCTGGGAACACTCAGTGCGATTGGGGTACTCGTCGCGGTCCTATCGGCAAAAGCCATGGGGGGAATATCAGACTCGGCGTTGGCGCGTCCAATAATGCGTATCAGCGTTGCCTCAAATATACTTATTCATCTGTTACGCCCTTTTGTTAACGGCGTTGCTGGCGTCTTGGCAGTGAATGTGGCTAACGAGGCTGTCACTTCAGGCTATCGGATGCCATTTATAAAAGGTGTTTACGCGGCAGCAGATGACCTACCGGGTTACCGTATTGTTTATATTGCGACCTTGGAATCAGTTAGTAGTATCGCAAAAGCAACCTCATGGTTTTTTCTGGCGCTACTCGCCACAGTGCTCAGCCTGAAAACAGTCCTGGCCATTGGCTTTATAATTGCGGCTGTCGCCTCACTGGGCATAACAAAAGAGCGCTTTGCGATATATAATCGAAGGTAAGAAAGAACAGAAAATATGAGCAAACGTCACCTCCACCAAATCCTAAAGCGGCTTCGACAGGCACATACTCTGTACTTTGTAGTTGCTATCATTATTACAGCCGGAGTGGCTGTGACAGCACTTCGTAATAACAACATGAGGGCGCTTGAACTGCGCGATACAGTCCTCGCGGTAGACAAACAGAACGGGGATACCGAAACCGCGCTTCGAGACCTTCGTGAATACGTTTACGGTCACATGAATAGCAATTTAGCCGTTCCTGGTGGTGCTTATCCTCCTGTGCAGCTTAAATATCGCTATGACCGGCTTGTTGCAGCAGAAAAACAACGAGTTACCCAGGTTAATGCCAAACTTTATACCGAAGCACAAGGGTACTGTGAATCGGTAATCCCAACCGGACGCTCGCTAACCCGCATTGAATGTATCCAGAACTACGTCACAACAAGGGGTGGCGTCAGTGAAAACGCGATCCCAGACGCACTCTACAAGTTTAACTTTGCCCCACCAATTTGGTCGCCAGACTTAGCTGGCTGGAGTCTGGTACTACTAGGCGTCTTGACACTTCTGTCTATAACAAGAACAATTGCATTGTTCTGGCTCAAACACACACTTCACGAATAACAATAAAAATACCCCAGTTACCCGGGGTATTTTTATTGATTCTCTACGTTCTAGCGATTCGTAGTAGGTTTGTTGGTGGTGCTAGAGTTGTTGGTATTAGTGTTAGTCGTTGTGTTGCTCGTATCTTCACTAGTTGTGTCGGTCGAGGTTCCTTGACTTGAGGTCTGGTCACACTTCTGTTCGCCAGGGTTTTGTTCCTGGTAAGTCTTTACAGCCTTTGCTACTTGACCGTCATCCTTCAGGTTTTCCCAGAAGATAACTTGTTCACGGTTGATAACCATGTTGTCTTGTGGGCCGTGCAACTCACAACCAAGCTTCACGAGCGAAATGTCGTTACTATTGTTGCTAGACTGGTTTGGCTGGACCTGCTGGTTAACACGGAGGTAATAAATATCTGCCATGCTGAGGAACTTGCCATTTAGGTTGTTAATTTTACCGAAGTAAACCTGACCACCGTTCAAGAACACTGCCTGCAGTTTACTCTCGTCGACATAGCTTCCTTCTTTCTTGTTGCCGCCACCGAGGGCTACAAACCATACCACCGCTACTACAAGCACGGTGATACAAAAGAGTAGTGCTACTTGTGCAATCTTCCACGTCTTAACGTTTTGAAGACTTGCTCTTTTTGACCTGCCTTGGGCAGGTGCCGCTGGTTGTCCAGCTGGTTGACCTTGGCTTTGGTCGCCACGATTCATCCATTCCATATGTGTTATCCACCTTTCCTTACGTAGGGTTAGTGTAATGCATAAGCGCCTTACTGTGCAATAACTATCTGTAATTTTATTAAGCAACAGATAACACGTATCCACAACAACACTTTTTACGATGTTTAAAATAACAGGGGTAGAAGCAAACTCTAAGGTGTTATTTTTTGTAAAAGCGGTTGACAAGCTAAAACACCCCAGAGTATGTTAGGAGTACCATTACATAACGTAAGAGAGGGACCTCATATTATGGCAGGTTACAACCACACTAACTCAAAGGGTGTTACATATCACTTGAACTCTAAGCTCGTAGTGCTCCGCGGTGGCAAAGAACAGCGCATCTACTACTTCAGCAAGGACGTACGCCCAGAAGCAACTGACCTCCCAGCAGGTTTTGTTGTAAACGAAAACCCACGTAACGGTTTCTTGACCGTAAAGCGCGGCTAGTTCTAAACAAAGATTACAAAATAAACACCCCGGTTATCCGGGGTGTTTTTATATCTAGCTATAACCTTTGGTAGTTTGATACAGTATTGTAATGGCACAAACAATTCTCACAGTTAAAAACTTAGTAAAAACCTACGACAAACGTAATGTAGTTGACGGAATCTCTTTTGAGGTTAGTAGGGGCGAAGTGTTCGGGATCTTGGGTCCAAATGGCGCCGGCAAGACTACCACACTCGAAATGCTCGAAACAATGCGTCCTATCGATGGCGGCACCGCTGAAATAGACGGCATCAATGTCGCCAAAAATCCAGATCAAATCAAAGAACTGATTGGTGTGCAGCCGCAAACCCCTTCATTCGAAGAAAAAACCAAACTGACAGAGTTAATCGAATTTTTTGCTGCCGCGTATGGTGAGAAAGTAGATGCAAAAGCCTTTTTAAGTGACGTCCATCTAGAAGAAAAAGCCAATGCCTACCCAGAACAGCTTTCTGGAGGACAGCGCCAACGTTTCTCTATCGCTGCCGCACTGGTGCACGGGCCAAAAGTATTCTTTTTAGATGAACCAACAACAGGACTTGACCCCCAGGCACGCCGAAATCTGTGGGATCTCATTCGCGAAGTCCGTGATCGAGGTGTCACAGTTATCATGACAACCCACTACATGGACGAAGCGGAACTGCTCTGCGACCGCATCGCGATCATGGATAACGGCAAGATTATCGCCATGGATACTCCTAAAAACCTCGTTAAGGCGCTACTAAAACGCGGTTTCAAGAAGGCGCAGCATGTAGAACAGGCTGACCTCGAAGACGTGTTTATTGACCTAACCGGAAAGGCACTGAGGGACTAATATGAGCAAATTTCGAAAATCAGTCCTACCAATTACCACCTTCGTCCGAATCGATCTGAAACGTCTCTTTAGGGATAAGGTCGCAATCTTCTTTATCTTTCTGTTTCCGCTCATATTCCTGGTCATTTTTGGCAGCATTTTCAGTGGCGACAGTAATGTCTCGTTCAAAGTAGGTCTACTGAACCAATCAAACACCGAATTTGCCCAAAAGTTCGAAAAACAGATCAAGGATAATAAGGTTTTTGATGTCGATAAAGAGATTTCTTCGGAAGACAAAGCGCGCGAGAAAATGAACCGCGGCCAGCTGGACGCTACTATCATCTTGCCGGCAGGTTTTGGCGAGGTAACAAACAATAAATACCCAGCCGGCCAGGCAAAAGTTCTATATGACCAAAACAACGAGCAGGGCGGCCGGACGCTCGCTTCAATCATGGAAAGTATCTTCACAGATATTAACGACAACCTCGTGCCTCACGATGAACCGTTCACCGTTAAAGCAGAATCGACCGCTACCAAAGGCCTCACGCAGTTTGACTACACGTTCTCGGGCATCCTGGGCTTTACACTGTTATCTCTGGGCATTTTCGGCCCAACTACTGTCTTCCCGCGACTGAAACAGCGTGGGGTGCTACGTCGCTACCACACGACCTCTCTCAAGGTGTGGCAGTACTTTGTAGGAAATGTCATCTCTAACGCCTTTATCGGTCTCATGGCGCTTGTAGTGATGTTTACGGCCGCAGTAACACTATTTGATCTGAATATGAGGGGTAATTACCTAATCCTGGCCCTCATCGTAGCAGTGGGAACTATCATGCTATTCGGTATAGGATTGGCGCTAGGTGGCTGGGCCAAGAACGAAAACCAAGCCGCACCACTCGCGCAACTTGTGACATTGCCCATGATGTTCTTGTCGGGCGTGTTCTTCCCGACCTTCCTCATGCCAGAACTTTTGCAGAAAATCACCCAGTTTATTCCTTTAACAGCGGTAGTCGATGCAGTTCGTCTGACAATCACAGAAAATGCTTCACTGGTAGACCTGGCGCCCCAATTCGGCGTCATGCTCGGCTGGACATTCGTAATCTACATAATAGCCTTCAAAGTCTTCCGCTGGGAGTAGGGGCTAATGAGACACCTAAAAAGGTTTCTCACCCCACCCCATGAAATAAATTTCACAGGGAACCCGAGTCGCGCCGACAAAAAGGCGTGACTTGTTTGCCCAAGCTGCTCTTCCCAGATTTAGGACAGCTAACCTATTGCCAAAACAGCATAAGCGTGATATAATACAACTATGGTAAAACAGCAAGAATTTGACGAACCACGCCACAATATCCTCTATGACGCAGATGGGTTAGATTACAGCGTGCCGCAGGATGACGAAGAAGCTGCTGAAATAGGCATTCCAGCCACACCTGAAGAAGAGCAGCGGCATAAGGAAGCTGGTGAACAAGTTGGCGATTTACTGGGTAAGTCAAACCTGCTTCAACAGGTCCAAATAGTGGACCCAGCCTTACAAGACCGTGAAGAATGGATACGTAGCATGCACCTGACACAGCCTTCATCCGGAGGGCCAGTTCGACATCCAACCCCAGAAGATGGTCGATTCGCAACTGAAAATATGAACCGCGTACGGGCGCAACTTACTCCACCTAATCCAAGGACATAGGTTATGATCAAGCGCGCTGATTTTCCGGGGCAACCCGAAGAGAGACTCCCAATTGACCAACTACCTGGTGAACGAGAGGTTCGGGTCGCTGAGTTTGACCCTGAACGCAAATATGCGTTCGGTAGCGTTCCGCGATTGCTCGATATATCAGTTGATAATGATATATGGCTGAAGCCTGAAGATGTCAAGCACGCTAGCCCAGATTTCTTGGCCGAAAATCTCAGGCAGCGTATGGGCAAACAAGAAATAGATGGTGTGCCGTTTAACGAGTTTGAATACAGTACTGCTGTCACACATGTGCCGACACTCATCGGACGAACTGCCGCAAAAGCACTCAAGCCCTATGCTCTTGCGAATACTACGATCCGCCGAGAAGTTGAGCTAAAAGCACACAGGGGTGTTCTAGAAGGTGTCCTCCCAAAACATAAGAGTCTGTTTGAGGGCTTACAAGCTGAGGTCGCAACTCTCCGAAGGCTTAGGTATTTGGCAGATAAACCTGGCTTTGCTTTAGAGAAGGGTGGTCATATCAAGGAGCTTGCAGCTCTTGGGTGGGCTAGTTTTGATAATATGCTGCGGGTTGTAGGTGACCGCGAGAAGTGGGATGATGAAAAACGCTATCGCGTTAACCAAGCGTTGTTAACCAAGCTTAGTACCGGGCCTCAGCGTGAAAAGATCGGCACCTGGCAAGCGATGACCGGAGAAGCTTACCGCTATGCAGTCCGGCGCTTTTCAAAAGTTGGTATGCGAGAGAAAGTTATTGAGAAGACCCTTAGTGACACAAAGGGCGAGCTAGACAAGTTATATAGCGAGACTGGCTTCTTTGAGATTTAAATGAAGAATATTTTGAATGACTTGCCGGGGCCGTGTTTTGTTTTGGCGCCTATGGATGATGTTACTGATACGGTTTTCCGCCGCATGGTTCACGCGACCGCGCCGGCTGATTTGTATTACACAGAATTCGTGAACGTTGATGGTTTGCAAAGTCCAGGCAGGGCAAAATTGCTTAAAAAAGTCAGATTTGTAGAGTCTGAAGGTCCGTTGGTTATCCAATTGTGGGGCAAAGACCCGGAGAATTTTCGTAAAACTGCGCAGCAGGTAGCTGATGGTAGTCTTGCGAAAGAGCTAGGGTTGCCAGAAGGCGTCAACTTTGCTGGACTGGACCTGAACATGGGCTGCCCCGCTAAATCAGAGGTCAAAAACGGTACCTGTAGTGCATTGATCAAAAACCGTCCATTAGCGCTAGAGATTATCAATGCGTCAAAAGCAGGGTTAGCCGGGAAGCTGCCGATCAGCGTTAAGACACGCGTTGGCTTTAATGAAGTCGATATGACCTGGGTAGAATTTTTGTTAGAACAGAAACTTAACATGTTAACTGTTCATGGTCGTACCAAGAAGCAGATGAGTAAAGTGCCCGCAAACTGGGATCTGATTGGTCGGGCGCGTGAACTCCGTGACCGGATCTCCCCCGACACACTTATTGTCGGGAATGGCGACGTTATGAATTACCAGCAAGGTTTTGATTTAACTAAGAAATACCATTTAGATGGTGTCATGATTGGTCGCGGTGTGTTTCAGGACCCGTATGCATTTGCAGAAAATTCACCGTGGGAAACAACTGACCGGGAAACTCGGCTCAATTTGTTTAAACAGCACGTGACAACGTTTGCTAGTCAATGGCAGGATGGCGAACGCCCCATCCACACGCTGAATAAGTTCTGTAAAATATATGTCAGCGATTTTGATGGCGCCAAAGAACTCCGTGAAAAGTTAATGGCAGCAGAATCTACCGATGATCTGCTGACCATGATCGACCAAGCGTTGGCAACACAGTATGCGTTAGAAACCTAACAGCCTTAATTACTCCATTAAAGTACAGTAGAAGTGTAACTATGGAGGTTATTTATGGCACATGCACACCACGTAAATCGGGCAACCTACGTAGACACAGAACGGGGCGCTGAGCACGGCACGAGTGTAGCTGCGAGAATTGTTGGCCTTGTGGGCTATATAATATTTGCCTTGTTGGCATTTAGATTTGTACTATCACTATTTGGGGCAAACCGCGGTAATCCGTTTGCAGATTTTATTTACGATGTAAGTCATCCGCTGGTGACACCATTCTTTGGGTTGTTTAATTACACGCCACAATTTGGTATTTCTCGGTTCGAGTTCGAAACACTGATCGCCATGCTATTCTATGGAATTGTTATTGGCATCATAGTCCGCGCCCTCACTGTTGGTCGCCGAGACCCAGTTTAATTTGTCCCCCACCAACCAAAACAGCCCCTATTTATGGGGGCTGTTTTAGATTTTAGAAGTGTTACTTTTTCTTGGTTGTTTGCTTGACTGCCTTCTTTGCAGGAGCCTTCTTTGCGACTGTTTTCTTCTTGGCTACCGCTTTTTTAGCGGGAGCACGCTTTTTGGTTGGTCGCACGATCTTAGCCCGAGCCGACCTACCGTTATGTTGCTGAATACGGTCCCAGAGTAGGTAAATTGCCACCCCGCCAGCAATAAAGAATGACACTATACATACGTAGTACGCAAGGTCAGCCGTAGCGCTGCTGGCCGCCACTGTCTGTGCAATTGTAATCATAAGCGTTATTGTACACTTTTAACCCTCCAGCGAAAACACTTTTAAAAGTCAGCTATCCACATCTGTTAGAATTAAACCTATGACTTATAGTGAATTTATAGAGGCCACACTTAAAAGTGCTGGTCAAATTGCAGTAGCTAAGTTCGGGAATGTGAAACCCCTCACCAAGCCAGGTGATAATAACCAAGTTCTTACCGAGGCAGACTTAGCAATCGGTGAGTACATAGTTCAAGAAATCGAGAAAGTGTTCCCTAGCCACAATATAATTGATGAAGAGGCCGGGGCAATACAAAAGCACTCGACATTTACGTGGGTGGTTGACCCCATTGAAGGTACAAGTAACTTTGCAAGCGGATCAGAGGACTACGGCATAATGGTTGGATTACTGGAAGGTGCCACTCCAATCGCGGGCGGTATAATTCTGCCCTCGCAGAGAAAAATTTATCTTGCAGAAAAGGGTAAAGGAGCCTTCAAAAATCACCAGCCCATCCATGTTACTGAGGAGACAGACCTACTAAAGAAATTAGTATCCTATGGTATTGATGGCTACCAGGACAACCCAGAGCATACCCGGAGAGAGGGAAGGCTAGTTGCTGAAGTAGTACTCTCGATTCAAAACCTACGTAATGCCGGGTGCGAGGCAATAGACAGTATGCGGGTCGCTGAAGGTATCTATGGCGGTAGAATCAATATGACATCTAAAATTTGGGACAATGTAGCACCGCATATAATTATTGAAGAAGCCGGAGGCGTATGGACAGATATAGATGGTAACTCTATAGATTACAGTGAGCCACTTACGCGCATAGATCACAATTTCACAAATTGCGTTGGCAGTCCAGTGTTACACGATTCCCTCATGAAAATTATCAAACAGTGGCAACCTCAAGCCTAGGTGCCAGGGTGGGCTATACTTAGTGTATGAGTGATCTGGACGATCTAAGAAAACGAGTAGTTGAATTTCGGGATGCACGAGATTGGAAACAGTTTCATAACCCTAAAGACATGGCTATTTCTCTCGCACTGGAAGCAGCAGAATTTCTAGAGCATTTTCAGTGGAAGTCCGATGCAGAGATATCAGCACATCTCAGTAAGCGGAAAGAAGAAGTTGAAGACGAGCTTGCAGACGTGCTTTACTGGGTGCTCCTCATTGCAAACGACCTAGATGTTGATCTAAAGAAAGCATTTACCAAGAAGTTAGAGAAATCTGCCGCTAAATACCCCATAGAGAAGTCCAAGGGGAAGCACACGAAATATACCGAACTGTAAGTACTAGGAAGAATACTTGCCGGGAAACTTA
Organism: uncultured Candidatus Saccharibacteria bacterium; assembly: GCA_964638875.1. Taxonomy (GTDB): domain Bacteria; phylum Patescibacteriota; class Saccharimonadia; order Saccharimonadales; family JALRHH01; genus JALRHH01. Next base: position 49,243 of record CAZXBL010000001.1, read on the forward strand.
AACTATATATGGGCCGACTTTGTCTACTGCTTGGCTTCTACTATTACGCGGTCAGATTTAGCCGCGTTAGGTTTGAAGATGATGTACTGAGTGCCAGTTTCGACAGGGACTTCAAAGGTAACATCCCCTGATACTTTTCCGCCTGCAATCAAGTCACCTGAACTCAAATCGTTCGTACCACCGATATATATATCAAGAACTTGTCCACCAGAGGTTTGGATCCTGAAGTTAAACACATTGTATGGCTTTACTTCGTCACTGGTGTTTTCTATTGTGACGCTAGCAACGACGTATTGCTTGCCCTCTGGTGCTTTTATGAATTCGTTAACTGAGCTTGCGCGGTCAATTGAGGCAACTGTTAGCTTGAGTCCGTCCACTGTACCAGCTTCGCCTACGGCTACTTCAACATCATTCTTCTGCTTATCAGCACGGTCGTTAAACCTGTAGGTCTTTTCATCATTCTGAGAAGTACCATTACTATTGTTATTGCTACCGTTATTTCCAGAATCACCACCACCAGCGGCGCTTGCAACGATTGCGATGAGGATTATTACCAGAATCGCGGTCATAATCTTGTGCCTAGCGAACCAATTTCTCTGGTCTGCACGACAATTCGGACACTTTTTAGCATTTTCATCGATTTCTGTTTGACAAGATTTGCACTTCTTCATGTCCCATTCCTCCTTGAAAATATAATTAACCTTACATCCATGATCTTCCTGTATTAGAGATAATGCAAGCATAAATAAAATGATCTCAAGAATGCTTGAGATCAAAAACGATTATGGTTGGTGGGGGTGGTTGGACTTAGTATTTAGTCTTTTGCAAAATAGCCACGGAGCATATCGGCAAACTTTAGGCGGGACACAGCATCTACAAATTCGGTTTTTTCGTGGTTGAGATACAGGTGGTCATTCGGATAACGAGGGAAGACGTGTGCGTGGAAGTGCCATACATCTTGGTTGCCACTAGGCTCATTGTGCTGTCTGGTGGAAACTCCGTCACATTTGTACTCTTGCTTCATGGCAAGGGCTATCTGCTTCACAATTCTGTAAATCTCGGACAAAGCATCATCAGGGGTATCATAAATATTTTCAAAATGAGTGTTTGGAATAACAATTACGTGACCGGGGTTTTCAGCCCACCACTTAGGAGATATAAAGGCTGTTACTGATTCGTTACGGTAAACTATATCATTTTGGTTTGTGTGGTTATCCTCACCGCCTTGAGCAATCTTGCAAAACGGACATTGGTAGTCGGGCGGTTGATGATTGTACATGATTTCTATTTTACCTGACTTACTATTCTCAAATTATAAATGGCAAAAGATCTTATGGTGGGGGTGGTAGGAATCGAACCTACTACCAAGTGGTTATGAGCCGCCTGCTCTAACCGATGAGCTACACCCCCTCCAGAAAATCTTTTTATCAAAGAACTGCTCTAGTCACGTCCCGCGACCCCGCGACTTCTGCCATGAAACAAGTTTTCAGGTGAAGGTCGCCTTGCAAACTGCCACAGGCAGTTCTCACACTGAGCTACACCCCCTATTGTCAACGAGGTTAACAGAGGAGAGTATAGCATCTCATGTATAATATTCGAAGCTATGATTGATAAAATCAAAAAATATTACAACCATAACTTTATACAGCAGTTCAAGGATGTACGTTTTGCTGGTTTTGTGGTGTTTGGTATTTTGGTGCTGTTAGTGACATGGAGCGGGATATCAGTTATCGAAACAAACTATGAACTACAAAAGCAGGTTTCTAAACTGGAACAAGAAAACCAAGTTTCGGTGCTGGAAAACAACAACCTCAAACTCCAGAACGAATACTACAACAGCGACCAATACTTAGAATTAACTGCTCGTAGGCAGTTTGGTAAGGGGCAGCCAGGCGAGAAACTATTACTCGTTCCTAAAAGTGTGGCGCTGAAGCACACAGTAGAGATCCCACAGGAGGAACGAGCAGCTGCAGCGACTCCAACCTTAAAGAAGCCATTTGTCCAAAAGAACGTCGAAGCTTGGGTCAACTTCTTCACGCACAGCGGCAACTAAGTCTGTTGTAGGCTCAAACCAAGCTGCAGAGCAATTCTACCAAGCAAGGTGGGGCTTGTAGTCTCGTCAGTAGCCATAACTGTACTCAGAGTCCATATTCTCCGTTCGTGGGTGCCTAATTCGTCTACGATACGATCGTTTATGAGATCTAGGTGACGCGAAACAAACTCTTCACCCAAAGTCATACTAATAATTTGCGTAATACGTTCGAGGCTCGGTTCGATCTTCGTCAGTTGTAGCAGCTCAACAACCGCGTTGATTACAGCATCGACCTGTTCTTCTGTCACCTCTAACGCTGATTCAAGGGTTTCTTTGATGTCCGCGACAGCCTCTACGAATGTCTCTGTTACTTGCTTAGCTTCCTCTTTATTAGTTTCCACATCTAATAAATCGATAAATGTCTCTATCTGGTCTTGTAGATTCTTTTCGCTTTGGTCCTCATTGGTAACTGAATCTATAAACTCTTCAAAAAACTCAGGAAGTAGTTCTTCTTGCCGTTCTACATTTATTTCGACCACTTCAGGCATTTTGGGTTCATACGGTGGCTCTGTGATATCTTGATCGTGTTTAGCTGCAATAACTTCATCTCTTTCTGTATCAGGAGTCTCAGAGCTAAGATCTGCCGTGATTATGTCGGCTGGCAGAATGACTACTTCGTTTACACTATCGGCTGTATTCTCTTTTTCTGGCACTGAAGTATGATGGAAAACTTTTACCTGTGGAGGAAAAAAATTTTCAACTGGTGAAGGGGGCTCCACGATTTCATTAGCTATGATGACATGTGAGGTCTCTATCGAAACCGGCTGAGGGGGAATAGCAGGAGACTGTTCATGAACCAGCTTAGTAAGCTCGGTTGCTGTCTCCAGAGGAATCTCGACTTTTAGCTGGGGTACAGGTAGGGAGGTTTCAACCACAGGCTCTTCACTAGCAGCGAAAAGTTCTCGAGCTACAGCCTCACGGTTACTTTCAGCCAAAACAAAAGTTGCCTTTTCGGAGGTAATTGCTTCAGGTTTTTTAGAAATTAACTGATCTGTGGCTGTTGGCCCTGAGAGGGGCTCATCAATTTTTTTTTATCTTCCGCCAGGGCATCGGGCACTTCATCGCTATGCAAACCCACAATACTTTCGTTTTCATCGCGTACTAGGGCAGATCCACCTAAGATTGTTAGCGCTTGCTCGTCATCCATGCCGCTCTCAGCCAATAGCGAGTGGCTAGTAGCCATACCCCCAATGAATTTCTGGCCAATTTCAAGCTTACTGAATTCAGCAACAGTCATTTCTTCTTCACTTGCACCAACGGGGCATCTAAGGCGTACGTTGCCAAATTGTTCTACGAACGTGTCCATACTCATAATGCTTATACTATAACAGACAGCATACTAAATGAGCGACCGAAGCCGCTCATTTTTTGTTTATTTATGAACTGTTATTTTTTATCACTGCCTTTGAGGGCTGATTCAATGACATCACGTGGTAATGCTGCTGCTGATAGCAGGGCACTACGTACGGTTTCGACGGCACTGCCACCAACGGTGGTTGCGGCGTCTAATGCGCCTCCTACGGCAGCTTTAGCTGCTTCAGAGGTGTTTGAACCTACCTCTCCGGCAGTTTTGATAGCTCCTTGGACTGCGCCGACGGCTGCTTGCCCAACGTCCTTGCCGGTTTCTGCTGCTGCGCTAACGATACCTTGCGCACCGCCCCTAACCGCTGTTAGTACGTCGCCGCCTACCTGACTGACGCCATTAACGACACCGCTCATTGTGCTGGTAGCCGTGTCTGTAATAGAAGTGCCCACTTGTCCCGCACCGCGAACAGCACCGCTCGCGATTGAGGCAACTGCCTCAACACCAGCTCCAGCTACCTCACCACCGCCCTTTAATAGGTCGACGACTTGGTCTTTTACGCTGTCCCTGATCGCATCAAGAATGTTATCTACGCCCTTAACAGCCGCTGCAACTGCATCCGTTGCTTCTTCGATAATCCTTGCTAACATAAACCCTCCTTTTTTGTGGTTGTAGCCTCACTATAAGCTTTTTTTCAAAAAAGCACTAGCCAAATGTAACTATTTGTTGTTTCGTAAAGCTGTTAAAAGGCTTTACTGATCTGTCTGTGCCAGTTGCCGTCTCTGCCTATAGAAAAGCCAAGTCGTTGCGCAGGTACATCGTAAGCTCGTACAGCCATTTCTTTGCTTAGGTGGGGCTCGGTTTTATTTGCTGAAAAAATTGTTGTCCACTTGTTATTCTTGCCAGATTGTATACCAATGTTTGATATGCCTAGTTGTTTGGCGAGTTCCTCGGTGATATCTACCATAACCTTTTGCCAATCCAGGGTGGCTAGTCCTCTAGCCCCGACTGTCCCAGTAACGTATTCTTCGGTGTACCGCTTTTCAGGGTCAAGCCTTTTTGCCTGGACCCCTTGCAGTTGGTAGATTGTAAGCTCGTCTTGGTGAGAACGTGCCAAACCAACGGCAGCGTTAGGCTTGCCTTTATAATTCAGCACAAAACCGGTAGGAGCATCAAGCCATATAGAGTATGCGATAGTTGCATCACTTTCTGCATGGTAACCTTCTGCCGGTCCATCTGGCCTAAAGGAACCGTTTACACTACGGATAGGAACTAAAGCATAATCATCTAGACGTTTTTCACTTAATTCAATGCCCGGTACTGCTGATTCAACCAGAATCTTTTTCAGATCTACTTTATCAAGTGCTCCACCTACCAGTTTCTCCATAAATAGGTACTGATCAAGTACGGTTTTACCTTTAGTGGTGAAGTTTCTTTGCCATTCCCATAGTCGACCTTTTTCGAACAAGCCTATATCAAAACTAGCATGTTTGGTTAGGCCTTTTTCAAATTTTTCCTTAGTGTCTGACACTCCAGCGTTAGCTGTAGCCCAGGCGAGCATTTCTAAGCCATAATTTTTAAAAACTACTTCGGCAGGCAAAGAGGTGATCACATGCTTGGCCTTAAACCATGCGTTCTGATCGCTATCTTCAAGCTCATCTAAAAAAGCAACAGGATCCTCTTGATCAACGATAATATCCGCGGCAACCAACATCTGCTCCAAAGGGAGCTCCCGTACCCACCGTTCATTAAACTGTTCCAGTACTTCCGGATCTGTATATAGTTCACTAGGAGCAACGACACTCATATATATAATTATACAATATAACCATATATATAGCAATAACAAATGGCAAACTTAAGGTCGAGCTTAAATTTCTTTTAAGACTTCGCGTAAGTCATTGATAACGTAGTCTGGCTTTATGTCAGTATTGGCTTCTACGCCAGGGTGATTATAGAAGTATGTTGTTCCTTGAGTGATCTCATTTAGGTCCATATCACTTTGTGAGTCACCAATAATGACAACTTGCTCAAAGTTTTTACCAACCAAATAGTTCTTTAATGCATCCTTTTTATCGCCATGCTTCTCATGTGCGTTAACCCCTATAACCTTTTCATCAGAAAAGAATTTCTTGGCCCCGACTGCATTTACGAACCATAAGAGGTCACTTGGACGTGTGTTAGATAGAATTATCTGATCATGCCCAGTTTTCTGGATAGCTTCTAAAACAGATAGGGAATGATCACTTGGCTTTATGTGTTTAGCGAGGATATCGAGATTCTTTTCAGCAAAGGTAAAACACGCAGCTTGCAGTGCCATGTGCTGCTCATGCGTCAGACCAGGAAGCAGTTTTTCAAAGTACTGAAACCACTTTAAACCGTAGTAATCTCTGTTGTTCTTCTCACTGAACCGTTCGACATAACCAGCTTCCTCGAGGACTCTATTTGAGATATCAAGTACGGCTAAATCATTATCCTTCTCAAGCACTCCGTGAAAATCCCAAACAAATAGTTTCATCCGCTAATCATACCAAATAATTTGAGTAGGTCGGAGGTTAAGCTCGTGCGGGGGTAACTCTTGTACAGGCTAACGATACAAGTGCAGCCAAGACAAAGAGAATACTAAAACCAACTGAATGGGTGAAGATGGATAGCAGCAAGAACACTAAAGCGAACAGAACAACATATGCAACATCACAAGCAATCTCCATGGAGAGTATGTATGACATACCCTTATTACGGGTATGTGCATAATACGTACTCGTCCAGGGGTTTATTTGGTATCTAAAACAGATCATCCAGATGATATTTATGAAACTAATCATTACAGCTGATGCAGGCAGTAGTCGGAGCAGGTGAGCTATAAATGTCGCAATAGAACCCTCCATGAGCACCTTATGGGTACCAACATTATCATTTCTATTGCCAACAAATATCAAGAATACCACAGTACCAAGAGCACCTATCGTCGTTACGATTCCGATGGAGGAGATATTTCCGAGCACAAGCGCAAGATACATTGGCCAGACAAACACCCCAATTGCGGAGTGAAAATTAAAAGCAAAGTTAGCCAGTAAATCTCGTTTAGGCGCATGGGTGAGATTGTACTTTAGCTCTAGTTGGGGGATATGTCCGCCTGCTTCTCTGTCTATATCTCTCAGCCAGAAAACGCTGCCAGCAATACTCGCTATTGCAAGGTAAAGCGGCCACTGTTCGTTCAGCACAAGCGCTAAAACAGCAGACACTGCGGGTGCCAGGCTCGCAGCAATCATATCAGCAGAATCTATTCGAGCTATATCTTTGCCTTTGCGCTCCATATTGATAACGCGTGAAATGTGGATATGTTGAGCATTCCACTGAAAAGCATTTGTGACTGCAAGCATACAAGCCATAAGCCAGACCATCTCCAGAGGTTTGCCACTGACTATAGCGACCAGGCAAAGTAGGTAAGCTACGTAGGCTACACGCGCAATAATCAATGAAAGACGTGCGCCAAAACGGTTAGTAAGTCGCATGGTTTGATAGTTAATGATCAGTTTAAACGTGGCGTAAACCAGGTAGAACCCGCTAACCTCAAGTATTGAAAAGCCTCTTTGAATCAAGAGTAAAGGAACGAAGACTTCTATTAACGCCCCACCGAAATGTCTTAATGTATTTGCAACAGTGATGTTAACGAGATCTTTGTGTAGTAATGACTTCATGATTTAGATTTGAGGGGGCGTTTCCTTTTTTCGTATTCTACGGTGAAGAAGGAGCCTAGCGCGGCACCTATTGCTATCGGAATAATGTACAGATAGTTAGAGACAATTGCTGCGATTTCGACTGCCAAAGTTATGTACAGAATGAAGGTGACGGACGCGGATTTTAAGGATTTATGCTGTGTTAGTGAAAAGGTCAGGGAAGAATCCAGCATCTCGACCATCAAATAGAAAAGGAACAGCCCAATTGCCCATAGAAAACTAAAATCCCACCAAGCTTCGGTCAGCGACATTAGCTCTATATTCATGTAGCTATCATAACAAAGTCATGCTACGGCAGGTGTTGCCCTCCGGTCACACCGATGATTTCACCAGTTACAAAGCTTGATTCCTGAGAAGCCAAATAAACGTAAGCAGGGGCTAACTCCGCGGGCTGCCCGGCACGACCAAGCGGCGTCTGTTCGCCAAATTTGACCAGTTTTTCCATCGGTTGACCGTAGCTTGGTTGCAGCGGTGTCCAGATAGGACCAGGTGCAACACCATTTACGCGAATTCCCTTAGGCGCGAGTTGTTTTCCAAGCCCGTGTGTAAAATTAGCAATTGCAGCCTTGGTACTAGCGTAGTCCAGCAAACCCTCAGAGGGTTGGTAAGCCTGAATCGAGGTAGTGTTGATAATACTAGCACCTTTTGGCATGTGCGGCAGAGCAGCTTTAACCAACCAAAACATCGCCATAATATTAGTTTTGAAGGTTGATTCAATCTGCTCGTTGCTAAGTTCTAATATGTCTTCGCAGAATAATTGGCGGCCTGCGTTGTTTACCAAAATATCCAGTCCACCGAGTGCCTTAACGGCAGAATCTACTAGTTGTTCACAGAATTTGGGGTCACTGATATCCCCAGGACAAGCGGCAACAGTGCATTCTTCTTGCTCAATAAGTTTTATAATTGATTGCGCATCTTCCTCTTCTGACGGCAGATAGTTCATAACAATATCAGCGCCTTCTCGGGCATAGGCAATAGCTACTGCCGCACCAATGCCAGAGTCTGCCCCTGTGATCAGTGCTTTACGTCCCTGTAGCCTGCCATGCCCTACATAGGTTTCTTCGCCGTGGTCTGCCTGAGGCTGAAGTTTTGCGTCGAGCCCAGGTTCATCCTGGCGTTGTTCTGGTATCTTGAGTTTTGGGTACTGAGTTACCGGGTCCTGCATAGTAAACTGGTCTGCCATAACAGCCTCCTGTATTTACAATTTCTAGGTAATCAATATTATTAAATAACCCAGGATCTGTGGCTGTTAGATATGGTACAGATTCTTACTCGACTCGACGAGCGAAGTATTCGCTCGTTTCTCTCATAAATATTTCGGCAGTTTTTGGTCCGACACCGTATAGTTTTTGCAAACGTTTAGACAGCTCATCCTCATCTTCGCTCAACTCAATCATTAACATGAGCGAGCCATCGTAGTCATTAACCAGCTGCTGCATACAGGTTTTCAACGCACGTGTCATGACGTGCTGATACCTTGTATACCCACCCTGTCTTAATAGCGCGGTAAGCTTGCGGTCTTTTAAATCCAATATTGCCCACGGAAAATCAAGCTTACCATTCAAAAACATTTTCCAGGTCTTAACTGCAACAGATGATTGGATCGGCTTGCCAAGCAGGAATGTAAGCAAAAACCATCTAAACAAATCACTGTCGTTGTCCATTACATCCAAATCAAAGTCCTCCGCATGATGTACGGGTTTAAGGCGTTTATTTACTTTTGAGTTCAATTTGATCATTAGTTGGAAGACAGGGGTACGTTTAGGGTTGCAGCTCTGAGTTATTTAGATTGGTCTGATTAAACTTAGTTACATTATGTGGTGGGGACATGAATTTTTCCACAATAACGTAGTTTTCTTTGGATTTGAGTATTTGCTCTATCGAAGGTATATGGTGCCCAGGGAGCAATAAAAAGTGCTTGTTATCTTTATGGCCCTTATCGTACTCGCTCTTTCTAAGTTTTATACGTGTTTTACATTTTTCATCTGAACATTCACACTGAAACAATATATTAGGGTCGGTCTCTGGTAGAAGGTGAGACTGGCTGTCTTCTTCAGCTATTCTTCTCAAATTATCAAAATCTTCGGATACCCTTAGATTAGGTTTACGGCTCATTACTTCGTTCTCTACAAGCCTACGTTCAGATACAGAGTCTGGCATACAATACTCCTATAACAGTATAGTTATCATTATCAATGCAATTAGCTGGATTACTGTTAAGTAATTAACCACTCTATAATTTCTACCCTTATTTAAAAAGTGTTTCTAGCACTCTTGACATAGGAGTGCCAATTTGATATATAAGAATTAGGGCAATGGTACAGCCCTGAATCAAGAAGCTTAATGTCTGTCGTTTCTCTGTTAACATACGTGTTATCGGGGTTGAGAGATGCATTAAAACCCTTAACCTCTAGGTGCATCACTCCGATCAAGTAGTTAATAAGAGCGATAAGAAAGGAGGATAATTATGTTTGATTTAGTACGTCGTCCAAGCACAAATTTGGGATTATCCACTTTTGAGGAGATGGATAAACTACTGGATAGTTTTTGGCGTTCTGCGGGCCTACCGATGAGTTCGATAAGCTTGCCCTCAATAGATATCTATAGCGAGGATGACAAACACATGGTTGTTGAAATGCCCGCCCCAGGTTTCGACACGAATGACATCGATTTGAATATTAGAGATGGAGTTCTGGAAATTAAGGGTCAAAAGCGGGAGACAACCAAGCAGAAAGAAGGTGATCGTAACTATATCGTCAGGGAAAGCAACGCTAGCTTTGCCCGCCGCGTCGTGCTCCCAGAGGGTGCTGACGCGGATAACATATCTGCAGAGCTGGATAAAGGCTTACTAAAAGTAACTGTTCCTGTTAACCGCCCTGAGGCGAAGCGGGTCCAGATAACTACTGGTAAAAGCAGCAGCTCCAAAAGGCTATCCGCCAGTACCTAAACACACCCTAAAAAGGTCTGGGGCTTAAATAAGTCACAGACTTTTTGCAAGTGACTGCAGCGCGACAACAAAGGCTGCTTCTTTTAGGCTTATATTTTTCTGCTGCGCCAGTTCATAAGTCCTACGGACTGCTGGTTTCATGTATTCGGTAAGTTTTTGGTTTACCGTATCCTCGCCCCATGACTCTTTTTGCTGATTTTGCACCCATTCTAGATAACTCACCACTACACCACCTGCATTGGCAATAATGTCGGGTAGTAGGACGTGACCATTTTTGTGTAATAAGTCGTGCGCTTGTTTTGTGACAGGGCCGTTAGCAATCTCAACGATGTATTTGGCCTTTACGTTTGCGACGTTATCTAAGGTCACAGTTTCTTCGAAGCCAGCCAGAACCAGCACATCGACATCTAGGCCTAGAAGCTCTTCATTGCTTGTAATGTTGGCAGAATCAGGCAGGTAGTCCTTAAAGCGTCCACCTTTGGCTTTGTAATCTTGTAAGGTAGCTGCACTGAAACCAGCTTCGTTATAAACTGCAGCCTCAGAGTCGCTAGCAGCGACCAGCTTCCACTGCGGGTGTCGTTCAGCGGCAACAGTTGCAAAGAAAGAACCAACATTACCAAAGCCTTGAACAGCTACGGTTAATTCTGGGGTTTTTACGCCCTCAAGGTCCAGTAGCTCTTCCAGTGCTAGCACGCCGCCCCTTCCAGTTGCCGCGTCTCTACCGTGGCTACCGCCATTAGCGATACTTTTGCCGGTAAAACTTGCGTGGCTAGAGTCGCCAGTGAGTTTTTCGTATTCATCCATCATCCAGTCAATAATTGTGGAGTTGGTATTCACATCAGGGGCGGGGATGTCTTTATCAGGACCTATATGGGGGTGTAATCCTGCGGCATATTTTCTGCTTAACTCCTCCAGCTCTTTCTGGTTAAGGTCCCGGGGGTTAACTGCAACGCCACCTTTGCCACCACCAAGCGGTAAGCCGACAGCAGCAGTTTTGAGGCTCATGAGGGTTGCCAGTGTTCTTACCTCGTCAAGACTTACATCCTGGTGGAAACGAATACCACCTTTGTAAGGACCCAGTTGGTTATTATGCTGGACGCGGTATGCCTTAAAAACTTTGTCGGCAGATAACTCGATATCAAAAATATGCTCTGCATCAGTTTGCTTAAGCCTATCCATTTCTTTTTCTGATAACTCGAGCTGCTTGGCCGCCGCCTCTATAAATTGATGGGTATCTTCCAGCACAGTATGTCTCCCGTATATACAGCTAGTATACGCTCTTTTGCGAAGCTAGCTTGCTGACCTTAAACAGCGTCAGCATATTGATTAAGCATATCTGAAACCTTAGCAGCCCAGTTGTCACTTTCCCATAAGAAAGTAACTCCTTCTGCTGCAACTGCTCCCAAGGAATGCCTGACATGAACTTCTCGGCCACTATCCACGCCCAGGGCGCTGACAATATCTATTGAACCGCCCATTTGCTCGTGCCATAACCGCAACTGCTCCCGGCCAACTTCTTTAGTAGCAGGACCACTCATGCCCCCAGCACCATTCGGAACACTAAGTATAGGAGTGCCGTCATTATTACTAGCCACCTGGTTAGGGATAGTGTTGGCAGTGACCATAAAGCTAAACACGTTTTTGGCTCGTAGCATCTTTGCTACATCAGGGATAAGCAATTTCTCTTCATCAGTGACGTAGGGTGGAAGTTTTACACCGAGTCGTTGTCCTTCACCAATCTCTGAGGCGAGAGCATCAACCAGCTCAGCCATACTTTCCAAATCGTAGCCCAAAATAGGCTTTCTGCCGCCACCGTCAGTAACTACATTCGGGCACGATACGTTAAGTTCTACTAAATCTACGCCTGTTTGCAGGAGCTCGTACGCTAATCTACGAGCTTGCTCAACAGAATTTCCGCTTTCCGGTGACATCGTTGGAGAGCCACTATAAACAACGGGCTTTCCTTTGTCGTGAGAACGGCTTACTAGGTCAGGGGCAAGAGTAAGTGCTCCTTCTAGCCCAATGTTCGGTAAGCCCATTGAGTTATAGGTTTTGCCTTCAGTGGCGTCATAGTGGTAAGTTGGGCTGCCAAACTTTGCTTCATTACCTTCTTGGCGTGGAATAGTGAATGAACCCACGGTTATAGCTCCGATACCCGTGCTTGCCAGCACATCTACTTCACGTAGCATTCTTTCTGCGTAGGGCCCGTTGATAGAACCTGCCGCATTAAGTAATGGTGAGCTTAACTCGACTCCTGCAATAGCATACTCTGGACTTCCCATATTACCTCCTGCTAATAACTTAATGAAAAGTATAGCTTTATTAACTAGTCAAAATAAAGTGCTAATGTTTGCAAATAGCAACGATAAGCTTCAAAATATGTACAAATCATTTAAGGAGGGGAATATGGCTGAAACCGGGGAATCACCAGCAGGAAGGTTAGGGGCACAAGCCCTACCAGAAGATGATCAACTTAAAATTGCAATGCACTTACATGAGGAAGGGATGTTTGGGGTACACGAAAACCCAGATAACTTCATCACATTAAAAAGTGGGCGCATTTCTCCACACTACTTGGACATGCGACCTGGCATTTCAAATGTTGTAACACGTGGAATTATAGCCAAAGGATTGCTGGACTTAGCCGGTATTCCAATCGACAGCGCATCTGGTGAGCATACTGAAGGCCAACTCGATCATATTGTTGGTACCCCAGAAGCCTTTACTTCTTATGCAGCGACTATGGCCGATATATCTGGAGCAAGTTTATTACAACCTAGAGTCGCTAAGAAGGAGAGTGGCAATAAGACACCAATTCTTGGAAGGTTTAGTCCTGGAGATAGGGTTGCCTTATTTGACGATGTTGTAACCGACGGGCGGACAAAGATTGACGCGATAGACGGGCTAAAAACAGCAGGTTTAGATGTGAAGGGCTACTTTGTTGTCCTAGACAGACAAGAAGGTGGTGTCCCCCAAGTATTTGAGGAAACCGAGATACTTATAAGTTCTGCTTTACGTGTATCTGAGCTGGTGAAGATGCTTAGAGCTGAAAATGTATACTCAGCTACGCAGTTTGATAATGTCAAACAATACCTAGAACAACATGGTGATCCTGATGTTGTGGCATCAATGGGCTCAGCCTAGGACCAAATCTTAAGCCATTCTTGAATAATTGAATATAAGGAGACCCATATGTTAAAAGCAAACGTAGCCCAGCTAACCCCTGACCAAAGAATAGTTATTGCTTATGACGGGATGAATTTAGATGAAGCAGCAACGATGCATACAGAATTTAATGATGCTGGCTTTCGCCCAGTTGCGAAAGCCAATTCTCTTGCAACTAGACCAGGACTCGATGCGGTTGTGGCTCGATTTAACTTGTTGGGTTCAGAGGTCATGTTCGACCCCAAACACCACGACACAGACGAGACAATGTTTAACTACATTTCCGAGGACGCAGTTGCAGAACCCGCTCCTCCACTATTAGTTACTTTACATGCCGCAAATGGTAATAGAGCTCTAACTGAAGCTGCTAGGGCCAGGGATGAAACGGTTGGTAGGAACGCAAATGTACTTAATCTATTAGGAATCACTGTACTGACCTCGTTGGATGACGATGACGTGGTTAGCATATTCGGAGAAGGTGCCACTGCAGAGTCCAAGTTCGTTGAATTTGCACACCGTGCACATGAAGCGGGATTACAGGGACTAGTTTCATCAGGAAAAGAATTAGTGAAAGGCTATGAGTTTGAAGAGTTAAACGGGCTTCTTAGAGTTATCCCTGGTATAAAATTGCCTAACACAGCAGATACAGCTGGTCAAAAGAGGTTGTACACACCTGACAGGGCAATCGACGAAGGAGCAGATTTTGTTGTTATCGGTAGGGCAATCACTGGTGCTGATTCACCCGTCGCTGCCTTAGAACAAGCTACGAAATTAGTAGATAAAGCCGCCTAATACATAGTATTCGAATCTGAAGGTTAGCTCTTTCGAAATATTACTAAATGAGCACCGTCGTCCTCAGCATAGTAATCTTTGTCTTCTTCAAGGACAGTCATAGAGTAACCCAGCCTCTTAATTTCGTCTTGGTGAGAGCTTAACATTGACCACGAAGTTTTATCCTTTGCGTGAAATAAAATCGGCAGCTTTAACTTGTCAGACTTTCCTAAGATGCTCATGAATACCTCACGACCAATTCCGCTATCTTGATACTCAGGGAGTATGGCAAGGTCATCTATATAAAGCACTTCTTCATTAGGTAGATCCCCACCAAAGATACCTAAGTTGTCCTTATAAGCGATCAAGTAGCCAATCTCTTCTTCGGTATCAGGGGTCGTTAATAAATATGAATAATTATCAGGATTACTTGTTGCGTTAAAATCCTGGCCTTCATGGGTTGGATCACCTTCTCCGTATACTTTTTGTTCGATCTCATCAATTATTAACTTATCCCTTGGGTTGGCAGGTATAAACAGTACTTTTTCCGAACTTAAAGGTTGTTCAACCATTACTTTTTGCCTGTGCGCGTCAGAGTATGTACCGAATAGAGGCGTTGAAATTTTTGAAGTTTCTTTTAGACGTTGGTCATAATGCTCAGTGACATGAACACCAAGATTTACCTGATCAAAATGGCTGACACTCTCTGGTTGTAGGGCAAGATAGTCGGTAAAGAATTCTGTATAAAGGCCTAGGACTTTATTGCGGTCACGTTCACCAGTCACTTCAATGTTATCAATTACAAGAGTGTTAGGCGCTTCTTCTGGGTCTGTATAAAGCAACGACTGTGCAACAAGCTTACCCCCTTTGTCATATAGAGCGAAGAAGCTGTATCGAGGGTCGCCGTATCCAGCATCTAGGCACTTACGACCAAGCCCAGTAACTGTCATGCAGCAACCACTATCATGACCTATGGTATAGCCACGAGGATCATCTTTTTCTAAAATCTCAGCTTGAAAACCACCACTTAAAGTAGATTTACGAGAGCTGATAAATGCTTCTGGGTTAAAGATCTCTTTATGAGTCGCCAAGGCATTGATAACAGTACGTGGGTCGTAACAACGTGAAAGTTCGGACAGATAACCCTTATACGTTTCAAGATCCTCATGGGTCAAATTTGAAGGGGAGACGCCTTCATCCATCATTGAATTTAACATTACAAGGACAGTGTTGTTATCCGCCCAGTTTTTAATAGCATTTGGGTTATCGTCAACACCCTCTTTAAGTGCTAAATCTCTGTTTTTCCAAGCAAAAACCAAAAGGTCTCTTGGTGTATCTGAGTGGGTCTGAAGCCACCGTTGGGCATCATTTGTGAAAGCTTCACGACGCTTACTCATTTGACGTAGTTTCTCGAGTATCTCTGACTGCTTTTGCGATGAGAAAGTTAAATTGTATTCTTGACAGTCCGCTACGGTTTTCCGTAATTCTGTGAACCTTTCAGGTATAAGGGCTCCTGGGTCTAACCTAGAGCCATCGGCTATAGGGGCAGAAAGCATTTCTCGGAGACTCTTGTATAGGTTTGCTAGCTCTTCATCATGGAATAGCTTATCTATCCGCTTAGCATTTGCAGGCAATTTCTCAGGATTTTCACCACACACCAACGCCAAAATGAGACCCTTTTCGTCTGCGGGACTATACATCTGCCGGTCAGCTACTCTTTCGGGGCAATCAAACTCTACCAGCCTGTAGGTT
>CAZXBL010000002.1:0-2807 GCA_964638875.1 uncultured Candidatus Saccharibacteria bacterium
CCCCATCGGTCACCAGTGGTAATGCCTATGCGCAGTTCGCTAAAGTGGTTAAACAGCTCAAGGAAACCGATTACGAAAAAGACGAAAAGCGTAAAAGTGTTATTCTGACCGACGAAGGTATCGAACACATTGAAAAAATTCTTGGTATAGAAAACCTCTATGCTGGCGGTAATATCCGTACGCTATATCATCTTGAACAAGCGCTGAAGGCTGAAACTATGTTCCATCGGGACAAAGAATACGTTGTGACACGTGACGGTGAAATTGTAATCGTTGACGAACACACCGGTCGTTTACTGGCTGGCCGTCGTTATAATGAGGGTCTACATCAGGCAATTGAAGCCAAAGAAGGTGTTGAGGTCCAGGAAGAGTCAATGACCCTGGCAACGATCTCGTTCCAGAATTACTTCCGTTTGTACGAAAAGTTGTCCGGTATGACTGGTACGGCAGAGACCGAGGCAGAGGAATTCCACCAGATTTACAAGCTAGAAGTAGTCCAAGTACCGCCAAACCGACCGCTTGCGCGCGTCGACCTCACTGACCGTATTTACCGCAGTGAAATGGGCAAATTCAAGGCTATTATCAAAGAAGTCAAAGCACTCAATACCAAGGGTCAGCCAGTACTAATTGGTACCAACTCCATTGAAAAGAACGAATTACTTGGTGATCTGCTGAAGAAAGCAGGGCTTAAGTACAACGTCCTGAACGCCAAAAACAATGAAAAAGAAGCAGCAACTATTGCGAAGGCAGGCCAAAAGGGTGCAATTACCTTGGCAACTAACATTGCCGGTCGTGGTACCGACATTGTATTGGACGAGGAAGCCAAGAAACTAGGTGGTCTATACGTCATCGGTACCGAGCGTAATGAATCACGTCGTGTCGATAACCAGTTCCGTGGACGATCTGGGCGTCAAGGTGACCCGGGTAAAACCCAGTTCTACGTCAGTACCGAAGACAACTTGATGCGAGTTTTCGGTGGCGAACGTATCGGTGGTGTTATGAATCGACTTGGTGTGGATGATGAAACACCGATCGAAAACCGTATTATCAGCAAGAGCCTAGAAGGTGCCCAAAAAAAGGTAGAGGGTTTCCACTACGATTCACGTAAAGATGTAGTCAAATACGATGACGTCATGAACCGCCACCGTAAGGCGATCTATACCATGCGTCGTGAAATTCTGATGCAGGCTGATATAAAAAAGCGTATCAAGCTTTACATAGAGGACGAAGCACAGGCAATTGCAAATTCACCAGAACTTTTAACCGACAAGCTCGAAGAAATCGTTACGCACGTTTTCCCATTCGATGACGCAGCACTCGACCGCTTGTTTGATGCAGAATCTAGCAAGTTTGGGGATGTTTTGAAGGCAGAAGCGATGGAGCTGTACGCCGGTCAAGAATCGGCTTTTGGTGAAGAAATAATGCGCAAGGTTGAAAGAAGCGTCTATTTACAGATTATGGATAACCTGTGGATGCAGCACCTTGAGAACATGCACCACCTCCGCGAAGGTATTACATGGGCAAGTGTTGGTCAGCGTGACCCATTGGTGGAGTACCGCAAACAGTCTCAGATCATTTTTGATCAAATGCAGCAGACTATGCGTCACGAAGTTGTGAAAACTCTGTTCCATGCACAGCCTGCTCAATTAGAGGATCACGTAGAAACTGATCTAACGCGTGCAGCACGCCACTCAGTTGATAATGCCGACAAGATTATCGATGCAGAGGAATTCCACGAAGTGGACTTTACACCAGCAAAGGTTGAAGCAGCAGTTCAGAAAAAGCAGACAGTGCAACGTAAGAAATCTCGTAAACAAGAACGCAAACGTAAAACAGCTGCAAAGCGCCGTAAGTAGGTCAATGTGAAGCATACCGTAACAGAAGTTAGTCTTAGTAATGGAGTAAAAGGTCTATTCGTCCATGTACCAGACGCTTCGGTTATGACATTCGAATATAACTTTCGGGCCGGTGAGTATTTAGTTGAAACTGATAAGTGGGAAACCCCACACCTCATGGAACATGTGCTGCTGGGGGCGAACGAGCTAATTCCAAAGGCACGGTTATTCCAGGCGGAATTTGAGAAAAACGGTGCATATTGTAACGCCAGTACCGGTAGTTACGACATCACATATGAGGCTGAATGTGCAGATTTTGAGTGGGATCGGGTGGCAGATCTGCTGTTAACAGCTATCACCAAACCACTATTTTTAGAGGAAGAATTTGATGCAGAGTTTGGTAACGTCCGTGAAGAATTGACCTCCCGCAGTAACAATCATTTTAGGCACCTAAGTCTTGCGCTCCGCGAAGCTTATGGGTTTAAGGTAATGACTGATCAACGGCGTATACAGCTGATGGATAATGTAAAACTGCCGGACATTTTCGAACACTATAGTAATACACATACTACCAGCAATCTGCGCTTTGTGATTGCTGGAAACATCACTCCTGATCGTCAAAAGGTACTCGAAGATCTTATTAAAAACATAGAGCTAGAGCCAGGCACAGTTAGGTTTGAATTACCTGATGAAATGCCGGAGGGTCTTGGTAGTCCGCTATACATACATAACGACACAATTGATAACGTTTATTTTTATCTAGATACTTTCAAAAAGACTAAAATCAGTGATCCAGAAGTAGACGCACTAAGCTTGATTAACACTATGCTAACAGAAACACTGTACTCACGGATCCTAGGTACGGCGCGTGAACATGGTCTGGTATACAGTATGAGTTCTGGGTTTGGACAAACAAAGCAAAGTAGCAACTGGTGGTTCGGCGCGCAGGTAATGCCCAAAAATGCCGAAAAA
>CAZXBL010000002.1:2817-22097 GCA_964638875.1 uncultured Candidatus Saccharibacteria bacterium
TACCAATGAACTTGAATCAGTTTTTGAGGGGAATATAAATGACGAAGACGTTGCCAGTGCCAAGCAATACGCACTTGGCCGTTACCAACGTGGTGGCCAAACTGTAGGCGGCATTGCCGCAGGTTACAGTACACGTTATTTCTTTGACGAGCAAATCGAGGATTACTATGACATTCCTAATCGCATTGACGCGGTAACCAAGGAGGCAATCGTAGCGGTTGCAAAAGGCATGTTCACGGACAATATTTGGGGGCTTGGTTGTCTCGGTGGTTCAGAGGAATTTGTGGAGATGCTCCACCAACAAGTCAGTCCTCTTTGGAAAAACTAACATGGAAGATATCACCAAGCGCGCGAAACAGCTACAACACGAAGTAGGTGAGGTATGGACCGCGCTGAAGCTTGACGAGAAACAACAGCAACTCAAGGAGCTCGATGCCGCAATGACTAATCCTGATATTTGGCAGGACACAAATAAAGCGCAGTCTACCGTCAAACAACAAGCAAAGTTATCCTCTGCCGTTGAGCCGTGGCAGTCATTAAAAGATAAGGTTGGGGAAGTTACAGAACTTGCGCAGCTTAACGATACGTCTATACTTACCGAACTTGAATCTCAACTATCAGCAGCTGAACAAGTATTTGCTGATTTGAAACAGGATCTGCGTTTTAACGGACCGTACGATGACTTCGATGCAATCGTCAGCATCCACGCTGGTGCGGGCGGCACTGACGCACAGGATTGGGCAGGCATGTTGCTGCGAATGTACATCCGCTGGGCAGAACAAAATAAATTCAAGGCAGAAATTATTGAGGAGTCAGGCGGTGAAGAAGCAGGTATCAAAAGTGTCACGCTTGAAATATCGGGGCCACATGCCTACGGCAAGCTAAAAGGGGAACATGGTGTACACCGTCTGGTACGACTCAGTCCATTCAACAGCGATAACCTACGCCAGACCAGCTTTGCTAAAGCAGAGATTATGCCCAAAATTGATACGCCAGATGCAGTTGAAATTGACGATAAAGATCTGAAAATTGATGTATACCGCGCTGGTGGGCATGGGGGGCAGTCGGTCAACACAACTGATTCCGCTGTGCGTATTACACATCTACCAACAAATATTGTTGTAGCCATTCAGAACGAACGTTCACAGTTGCAGAATAAAGAAACCGCTATGGCGATCCTACGCGGTAAGCTGGCGCAGTTGCAACAGGAACAGCACGCCGAAAAGGTCAGTGAACTAAAAGGCCCTAACGAACAAGCCGCCTGGGGCAATCAAATCCGTAGCTACGTCCTACATCCTTATAAGCAGGTCAAAGATCTAAGGACACGTCACGAAACCTCAGATCCCGACGCAGTCCTCGACGGCAGATTAAACGACTTCATCGACGCCTATCTGGAGAGTATTATCACTGCGTAGCTTATTTATCAACAGTATGTTATAATATGTTACATGATAGACAGGAAAGGGCTCCACTTGGAGTCTAAACTAGCTAGTGCATTATCTGGTGACTTTTTGCCCAAAATCGATGCAAATCAACGGGCTCACACTATAGGTGGGTTGCTATGTGCGACTTTTGAAAAAGGCCGTTCCTCTATGCAACTTCCGGCCAGTGGTGACGAATTCTATACCAAGTACTATCGCCCAAGCTGGTCCCCGCATGTGGAGGTGGCCGCGGGTTTGCATAGAGTCGAGCTCCGTAGGGGTAGAGATGTGGCGGGCTCGGACTGGCACATAGTGTTTCTGAACGAGATTAGCCTAAGAGATCCATACGACAATCAATATGAAATTAATGTAACTAGGGATCAAAAAAACTTGCGTCTCACGTTTAACGATGCTTTAAAGTCCGTGCCCTACTCGTTAGAGCTTGGTAGTGGACTTGTCGAAACTCGCCAAGCGGTAGCCGAAACTGCAGAACTATTCTTCAATACATCACGTGAAGCTCTTGCTCAGCATATTGCTTTAGCCCAACCTGCACTCTAAGGAATCATCGAGCTTTATGTTAGAATAAGCGGGATGATCTTATTAGATAGGGTAACAAAGGTTTACAACCGTAATAGCACGGCTTTGGACCGTATTTCTTTGCATGTCGAGCCGAAAGAGTTCGTCATTATTATCGGTAAATCCGGTGCAGGTAAGTCAACGCTATTGAAACTTTTGACAAGGGAAGAGCGACCAACTAGTGGCAAGATTGTCATCGGTGGCATTGACTACGACAAGTTAAAGGACCGCGACATTCCATTGTTACGTCGTAAGATTGGCGTAGTTTTCCAGGATTTCAAACTACTCAATAATAAGAATGTGTTTGAGAATGTAGCTTTTGCACTGGAAATCGTTGGTTTTGGTAACAAAGAGATTGAACACACCGTACCCCGTGTACTAGATATCGTAGGCCTAAAGGGTAAAGAAAAGCGCATGCCAATGGAGCTATCTGGTGGAGAACGTCAACGCGTAGCAATCGCCCGCGCTATCGTACGCCAACCAAAGATTCTGATTGCTGACGAGCCGACTGGTAACCTCGACCCCAAGCATGCATGGGACATTATCAAGATCTTAGAAAAGATTAATCATTATGGAACGACAGTTCTGCTAACCACGCACAACCAAGAGATTGTCAATAAACTGAAACGCCGCGTTGTTACGATTGATGAAGGGCGCATAGCCAGTGACCGTGCAAATGCTAGCTACGGGCAAGTTCAGGAGCGAAGGTAATGGCGAAGGCTCCTGGCAATCACTTTTTGATTTCTCAATGGCGGATCATTAAATCTGGCCTGCAGAATTTTGCCCGTAACCTGACACTTGCTGTGGCCGCGATCGCAGTTATGGTGATCACGCTGACAATTATCCTGTTCTCGCTCATAACTAGCGCAACCTTTAACAACACCATAGAACAAATCACTGACAAGATCGACATTTCGGTATACCTCAAGGATGATGTCACAGCCGGCAAGCGCGAAGAGGTAATTGGCAAATTCAAGGCACTGGGAAACGTGAAATCTGTTGAGTACGTTTCGAAGGACCAAGCTCTTGAAGACTACAAGAAAGCCAACCAGGACAAACCAGATCTTTTAGCGGCTATTTCACAAACCGACAATCCATTACCAGCCAGTCTGCGTGTAAAACCGAAGGACCCTAACAAGATTGAAGAAATTCGGTCTTTCATCGAAAGCCCTGATATCAAGGCACTGCAATCTGACGCCACATCTTATTCAGGTGAACGTAAAGATGCCATTGATAACATTACCAAAGCAACTCGATTCTTCCAGCGTGCCGGTGTAGTTGGTGTAGTGGTATTTGCACTCGTTTCCATGCTGATTATCTTTAATACAATTAGGATGGCTATTTTCAACCGTCGGGATGAGCTGCAGATTATGCGTTTGCTTGGTGCAAGCACCTGGTTTATTCGTGGTCCATTTGTGGTTGAAACGGTCGCATATGGCATAATTGCTTCAATTTTGTCAGTAACAATTTGTCATTTTCTGTTCGTCGTTTCGTCTTCTACCCTCGGTGCGAGCAGCTTTGGGTTACTGGACATAAACTATGCGAGCACATATTTCAAGGAAAATTTCGTTATTATATTGACCGGGCAAATCATAATCGGTATACTCATTGGAGCTGTCTCGTCCATCATTGCCACACAGCGATATCTAAAATTCAAGACTTCAAAATAACCTGATCCTCACTCCCTCACCTGGAAAACACTTACAAACTTAGTGATCTTTTGGACTCGTATGTCTAGGGGAGGGGAACTGACTCACATGTAAATCTCGTAAGTACAAAATACTCTGCACTGCAGGGTGTTTTTTGTGATGTCTTTAATAACTTAACAATAAGAATACGTAAGAGAAATGATCACTTTAAATTCGATCAAACAAACACTTACAAACAAAATTCAGACCAAGCGTTTAGCAATTTTTGCCTTAACCTCATTATTAGCCTGCAGTCTGTTTATCAGCACTGCCTACGCCGATCAGTATAGTCAGCAAATTAGTCAACTACAGGCACAGAACAACAACCTCAAAGCACAGAGTAATGTATTGGCACAAGAAGCGGTTGGCTTCCAAGCAACTATTGATAACCTTGCTGCGCAAATTAGCACTTTGGAAGCACAAATACGCGCAAATGAAGCAGAACGCGTAAGGCTTGAAGCAGAAATCGTGCACCACAAGGACGTACTTGGTCAAAATATTCGTGCGATGTACCTAGAGGGTGATATGAGCACCTTCGAGATGCTAGCATCCAGCGAAGACTTAGGTACATTCGTAGACAAAGAACAGTATCGGAACACTGTAAAGGATAAAATCGCTACGACAATTGATAAGATTAACGAGCTTAAGAGTAAGTTAGAGAAAGTTATCGCTGACCAAAAAGCCGCCCAGGTCCAACTTGATGCTCAACGTGCAGAGCAAGCACGGCTGCTCGCTCTCAATGAAGCACAGCGTTCAGCACTAGATACAGAAATTAAGAATAACAGTAGTCAAATTAGTAAGCTGCGAAGTCAACAGGCTGCAGCTAACGCGCGCTTATTTGGTAATGGAGTTCGTAATGTTGCCGATAGTTCTGGCTACCCATGGGCAGGCGTAGCATTCCCCAACTCAATTTCAGACCCTTGGGGCATGTATAAGCGACAATGTGTCAGCTACACGGCATGGAAAGTTGCTAACTCAGGACGTCACATGCCGTACTGGGGTGGTCACGGTAATGCAAATCAGTGGGACGATAACGCCCTCGCTGCTGGTATCCCGGTAGATGGCAACCCTCAGGTCGGTGACGTGGCAGTGAGTAACAGCGGTTATTACGGACACGTTATGTATGTAGAGGCAGTGTATGGCGATGGTACTATTTATGTCAGCCAATATAATGCCAACTGGACTGGCAAATACAGCGAAGCTCGCATCTCAATCGGCTCACTGGTTTTCATACATTTCTAAGGAGTTACAAGACGACAGTAGGGGCTTGAAAATAAACATAAGCTGTGGTACTATAGATGTGTCTATAAATATAAGACAAAAACATGAAAACAAACCTCAAAAAGTTCCATACAAAAACATCTCTGTTAGTCGCCTCTTTTATGGTGATGGCAGGTGCGTTTAGTACGTGCTCTTTGGTATTCGCAGATAGATTCCAGGATCAGATTAATCAACTAAGCGCCGAAAACGCTCAAAAACAGAGTGCAGTCCAAGGATTGCAGGTAGAGGCGGATAATCTTCAGGGGGTTATCGCTGGCATGCAGACGCAAATTAATGGGTTGCAGCAGCAAATTAATGACAACCAAGCCAAAAGTGACGCTTTAAAGGTTAAAATTACCGAGGCAGAAGCCGAACTACAACGTCAGCGTGGTATTTTGGGGCAGAACATCAAGGCAATGTACCTTGAGGGTGACATCAGCACGCTTGAAATGCTGGCATCCAGTAACGACCTCAGTAAATTTGTCGATAAACAGCAGTACCGTAATTCAGTGCAGGATAAAATCAAGACTACCCTTGATAAAATTACTGCACTTAAACTCGAACTGAACGCTCAAAAAGAAGAAGTCGAACGCCTAATTAAAGAACAGACTGTGATCCAGCAGCAAATCGCTGCACAGAAGGCAGAGCAATACCGTTTACTTAACCTCAACCAGTCAGAACAAGCCGCATTTAACGACCAGATTAAGGGTAATAAAGAAAAAATTACTGAACTGAAGCGCCAGCAGGTGCTGGAGAACATCCGACTCTTTGGCGGCGGCAATCAAACTGGTATTCCTGGCGGTGGTGGCTACCCATGGGGTAATGCCTACTGTAAGCATACCGGCAAAGTTGGCGGCGCATGCTACAACTACGATTGGGTATTCAATGGCCGTGATTGGGATCCGTGGGGTATGGGCTACCGAAACTGTACTTCTTGGGTTGCGTACAAACTCGCAGCTGACGGCAAGACTGGCTTTACCTACCTTGGCAACGCAAACCAGTGGCCTGGCGGCGCGGCGGCTCGCGGATTCGATGTGAGTTATGGCAACGGCGCCCGTGAAGGCGATGCTGCAGTTAACCCGAACGGGTACTATGGCCACATAATGTATGTCGAGGCAGTACTTGACGCCAACAGGGTAGTGGTCAGTGACTACAACCGTATGGGCGACGGACTTTACCGTGGCAGTACAGTTGTAAATCAGTCATCCCTCGTATTTATACATTTCTAAAGTCCAGCATAGTAACGATTCGTGCCATAACAGTACTTTTTACTGTTGAAACGTGCGGTGCTCGAAATAAACATGTAAACACGTTTATTTCCCCGTTCCTACGTTATAATGTATTGGTTAAATCTATTCTCTGAGGGAGCCAAATTACTGTGACATCACACGCTGAAATTTCACCGATTACCGAAAAACCTAAACCTAAGGCAAGAATTCTGTATGTTGTACTTGCTGGACTGCTGATTTTTGCCCTAGGAGTGAATGTTGGCAACGGGCAACTTCAGTTAAATAAGCCCACTTCCACAGAATCGAATAGTCAGCTTCCCTCAGACCTAGACTACGCATCTGTAGAGGCTATCTATGACAAACTCCGCGTATCGTACGATGGAAAGCTCGAGCAACAGCAACTCATAGACGGCATAAAACAAGGGCTCGCTAAGGCATCTGGTGATCCTTACACAGAGTATTTCAACACCAAGGACGCCAAAGAGTTTAATGATGAGCTAAATGGTTCATTTACAGGTATAGGGGCGGAACTGGCTAAAAATTCCGCTGATAACGTAGAAATTATTTCTCCCATTGCAGGCTTTCCTGCAGAAAAAGCAGGGCTTCGGGCTAAGGACGTGATCGCAGAGATTGACGGGAAGAGTGCCGTTGGTATCACTGTCACAGAAGCCGTAAGTAAGATCAGAGGCGAGGCGGGTACCAAGGTCAAACTAAAAATTATTCGCGATAATAAGCAGGAACTTGATTTCGAGATCACTAGGACGCAAATTACGATACCAAGCGTAAAACACGAAGTCGTGGACGGTATTGGCATACTGACTATCAGTCGGTTTGGCTCAGACACAGCACAACTTGCATCTGCTGCAGCAACAGAGTTTAAGCAGGCAAATGTCCGTGGTGTTATCTTGGACATGCGCGGGGATCCAGGTGGTTTACTGGACGCGGCAGTCAGCGTTTCTAGCTTGTGGCTAGATAAAAATCAGACGGTTTTACAGGAAAAGCGTGACGACAAAGTAGTCAAAACATTCCGGTCAAACGGCAAAGCTACCCTCAAAGGTATAAAGACGGTAGTACTTATAAACGAAGGTAGTGCCTCTGCCAGTGAGATCACCGCTGGTGCGCTGCGTGACAACAACGCAGCAACCCTTATTGGCGTCAAAACCTACGGTAAGGGCAGTGTGCAACAGATAGTGCCATTACCTGACGGCAGTATTCTGAAAGTTACCAGCGCGCACTGGTTTACGCCATCAGGCAAGGGTATCGACAAAGATGGCCTGGAGCCAGATCAAAAAGTAGAGCGTTCCGACGACGACTTCAAAAACAACCGCGATCCCCAAAAAGACGCCGCACTCAGTTTCTTAAAGAAGTAGCTTGCAGCAAATACACCCTGGAACAGATCTGATACACGTGGTATGATTACCCGTAAGTAAACTAAAGGGTAGGTGCTTTGAAACGTGGCAACACAGACTAAGTTTGTATTTGTAACAGGTGGTGTGCTTTCCGGGCTCGGAAAGGGTATCACCGCCGCCTCAATTGGCAACCTCTTAAAAGCCCGCGGACTCAAAGTAAATATTCAAAAGCTCGACCCATATCTCAACATGGATGCTGGTATGTTAAACCCAGCAGAGCACGGTGAATGTTTTGTAACTAAAGACGGTGCTGAAACTGACCTTGACCTTGGCCACTACGAACGCTTCTTGGACCAAGAGCTGACGCAGTCTAGCTCTGTAATGAGTGGTCGTATTTTGCACAAGGTTTTCGAGGACGAGCGAAACGGCAAATATCTCGGTAAAACAGTACAGTTTATCCCGCACGTGACCAATGCTATTCAGGAAGAAGTCTTGAAGGCAGCCAAAGGTTTTGACGTGCAAATTATTGAAATCGGCGGTACTGTCGGTGACTACGAAGGGCTCAGTTTTGTCGAGGCAATTCGCGAACTGTCTCTTAAGGTTGGTCGTGAAAACAGCGCTTTTGTACACGTTGTTTATATGCCATACCTCGGCGCTAGCCACGAGTTCAAGACCAAACCTGCCCAAAATGCCGTCCGTGATCTAAGGGGCTTAGGTATAGTACCGGATGCATTGATGGTACGCAGTGAAACCAAGGCACCTTTAAATGTACTGAACAAACTCAGTTTGTTTTCAGGTGTCGCCCCAGAGGCAATCGCGCTGTTACCTAACGCCAAATCCATCTACCAAGTACCACTAACGCTAGAAGACACCGGTATAGCCGACGTACTTTGTGAACGCTTAGGCATAGATACCGAAAAGCCGGACTTGTCTGACTGGCGTGCTGTTGTTGACCGAGCGCTTAGCAAGCCAGATAAAAAAGTTACCATCGGTATGGTCGCCAAATATATGGATAACCATGACACATATATGTCTGTTACAGAAGCATTATCGGCAGCGGCGTGGCAAGAAGGCGTTGACTTGACTGTTAAGTGGGTCGACGCAGAAAGCCTTGACGGCCCAGATGTTGATATTCAGACAACTCTAGAGGGCTGCGACGGTATTGTTGTGCCGGGTGGATTTGGACAGCGTGCGTTGGAGGGCAAAATCAAAGCAGCCCAGCATGCACTGAAAACTAAACTGCCGTACCTGGGACTTTGTTTAGGGCTCCAAATGGCAGTCGTGGCAGCAGCCCGTAGCGGCGGCATCGCAGACGCCACCAGCCAGGAACTTGATGCAGAGGGTAAAAACCTGCTCATCAGCACTATGGCAGACCAGAAGGGCTTAGAAAACACTGGCGGCACCATGCGACTTGGCGATTACGATTGTGTAATTGAAAAGGGTAGTCTGGCGGAACGTGTTTACGGATCTGCCAAAATAGTTGAACGCCACCGCCACCGCTACGAATGTAACAATGCTTACCGTGACCAGTATGAATCATGGGGCATTAAGGCAACTGGCACAAGCCCAGACGGCAACCTCGTTGAAATGATAGAAGCGATCAATCACCCTTACTTTATTGCTACTCAGGCACACCCAGAATTCAAATCCCGACCAAACCACCCCCACCCATTGTTTAGTGGTTTTGTACAGGCAGTCAGCGCTGCTCGCTAGTAGGATACAGCGAACCACAAGCGTGATATACTTCTTTTAATTAATGAGTAACAGGAGTGTGCGCCGTGGACCAAGACGATAAGTCACCAGCAGATAACCAAGTATTAAATGAGGCGCCACCAATCGTCCCGCCTGAAACGCCTCAGCCACCAGTCATTCAACCTAATACGCCCCAACCAAGTGCTATTCAGCAAGACACGCCCCAGCCAGCGATTGTCCCACCGCAACAGCCAATAGTTAGCCCCGTTGCTAGCGGTGCGGCTGTTGGCGACAACCCCACTCCAAAAAGGAGCAAGAAAAAACTGCTACTCATATCCATTACTGCAGTAGTGTTGGTGCTACTCCTGGCCGGCGGCTACGTATTTGGGCTGTATCTGCCGAATAAGCCCGTAAATGTGTACTCAACAGGTTTAGAAAGAACCGGTCAGGCAGTAACCTCAATGGTCAACGAGGCAGTCGAGAAAGAAAAACTTGATAAGATCGAGAAATCAGAAATTAACGGCAAGCTTGAAGTTACCTCAGATGGTGATACCTATAAAGGTGACTTTTCTGTCAAACTGGATAAGACAAAGACCAACGGTAACTTCCAGTACGCCTACAAGGCTGATGGTGCTGACAAGAAAATCAGCGGTAACTTCATGACCCAACTAGAAGACAAAGCTCTGTTCCCAGATGTTTACTTCAAAATAGCAGGTATCAAGGAAATTGCCGGGGACTATTTGCCTGGTATCGAAGCGTATGACGACAAGTGGATAGAAGTTAGCTCTGAATATCTTGCTCAGCTGGGGAGTGGTTTTATAGCTGACCAGCCTAAAAACCGAGAAAACCTTTCAGCTGAGGACGTCGCTTCTCTCATTAAGGCAGTAAATGATGTTACAAACGAGTACGTATTTACGTCAGACACTAGTAAGTCAGTCCTTGAAAAGAAGTCGTTCGTTGGCAAAGAGAAAACAGACGAAGGCGTAAACGCATATCGCTATAAGGTTGGTATTAATGCTCAAAACGCTGTTGCTTACTGTAAAGCACTTTCGGACCGAGTTTTGTCAGAGGCAGCCTACAAAAAGACACTTGATATTGATGACGCAGAAGTAGCCAAACAAAAAGAAGAAGCCAACAAATCTTGCGATGACTCAGCCAAAGACGTCAAAGCAGATGAAACTTTCGATATGTGGATCGACAGCAAATACAAGGTATTGCACAAGTTGCGATTCACAGAAAAAGACAACAACGATCAATATACTGATGTAGGTCAGGTTTACACAGGTGGTGACAAGATTGCCATGTTCGTGAAATACGTAAACACCAAAGAAAAGTTTACTGCCAAGTTTACTATGGACGTTAACATCAAAGAGACCAGCTCAGAAGGGAAACTGACCGTAAAAAATGAGTCAGACCAGAGCATGCTCGGTAAGTTTGAACTGGAAGCAGGCTTGTCGGCGAAGCCTTATGGCGGTGAAGTAGAGTTCCAGCCTCCTGCTGGGGCAGTCCCAATTGATGAATTACTCCAAAAGTTTGGTTTTGACCCAACTGGTGCTAGCGGTATTTCCGAAGCCCCAACGGACATCGAGTAGTTGCGCATTACCTAAAGATAGGTTAGAGTAGCGGTATGGACTCACAAAATACACAAGCAAAAAAAATTCTACTCGTCGAAGACGACGATGCGCTAGCGAGCGTATATCAAACGCGTTTACAGGCAGAGGGATTCGACATTCGTCGTGTCCCAAATGGTGAGGATGCATTGGCCTCGGCACTCGAGTACAAACCAGATCTGATCCTCTTGGATGTAATGATGCCTAAAATCAGCGGGTTTGACGTACTGGACATCCTCCGTAATACCCCCGACACAGCAAACGTGAAGGTTATTATGCTGACAGCGCTCAGTCAGGAAAGCGACCAAGAACGCGCCAAGAGCCTCGGTGTGAACGATTACCTCGTAAAATCACAGGTAGTAATTGCCGACGTCGTAGACCGCGTCAAATTCCACCTCGGCCTTGCCTAAAACAGCCGAAAATTAACAAAACTCCCTGAACAGGGAGTTTTTTATTCCCTAACAATAAATTGACAAATAGTCACGCTTATGCTAATATGTAGTTATAAATTTCAAAAAATAGAAAGTGATAATTCACATGGCTCCCGAATCCCCAAAACAACCAATTATAAACTCAGTCCCAGGCATGGAACCATACATGGGTCAAATGCCAAGTAGAGAAGTTGTTACTATACCGGAAGATCAAGTAACGCCAGAGATGCGTGCTAACGCCATGTTTTCTCCATATAATAATCGTCCAGGTGCACCTAGGCCAGAAGTCGCAGATGAATCAACTGAACAGCCACTTTCAAGTACTAGCGAAGCAGTTGGTAGTACAGTAACTGAGAGCCTTGTTGAAGTAGACGACGCGAGTACAGAGCCAGATAAGGCTGACGATTCGTTCGCGGACATATGGAGCACCGAAGAACCAACAGGAAGTGTTGAAAGCGCAGCAGTTCGCCCCCCTGTAAAACCTCTGACTGAAGGTGATAAAGTGGCTATGCGTACTCAGCAGCAAATGGATATCGACCGAGCAGACCGAACTAATCGTGAAAATGCTGGTTTACCACCAAGAACATTTGATCTCCGCTAGGCTGGAAGTGTTACTATAAAATTATGAGTGCTGAATTTGTCCAACCAGAGATACCAGATGCAAATGTACACGAGCTAACACCTCGCTTCATTTCGGAGATTGCGGATCGTGCTCATATTGAGCAAGAGCTTCTTCGTGGAGCCAGGGTAGAGCGACTGGAGCCTGATGATAGGGTTACTATTGATATGCACGACCTCAAGGATATTGATGGAAATGGCTTAGTAATGATCTTTGGACTTGGCAAGCAAAGTGCCCTAAAGCTTTATAGAAAGACCGATGGCGAGGGATATCGCCTCACAAGTGGTGACCACTCTTCCAAAGATGTTGATGACCCCATTGTGCCCCTTAACTACACGGATATTAGGCGGGGCAGATCATACATCCACGGCCGTGAAACGAAATACCGGAACGTGCTAGGAATTGCAGAAGACCCAAGGGTCTCTCGCAAGCAAATGATTATTGAGATTAGTGATGAAGATCAAATGACACTTACTGATAACCACTCTACAAATGGTCTTCTGGCTATCATGCAAGAAGTAGAGAAGCCCGAGCTGGGTGAGGTAGTTCGTGAAAAAGTTTGGAAAAGACTCTTCGGCCGGCAAGTTGTAGTTGACGGTCGTATTCAACACAAGTAGGCGAATATTTCACTGAGTTACCGATCTTTCACGAGTAAAGTGATGGTTGGTTATGCAGGTGGAGGGAATTTATGACAGCCGGAAGTGGTT
This sequence comes from uncultured Candidatus Saccharibacteria bacterium, assembly GCA_964638875.1. Lineage (GTDB taxonomy): Bacteria > Patescibacteriota > Saccharimonadia > Saccharimonadales > JALRHH01 > JALRHH01. The sequence goes on from CAZXBL010000002.1 coordinate 15,400, forward strand.
TTGAGCGGCAACAACGCCCCGAGGAGTGGATGATTGATGCGGCAAATATTGACTCGATGTATACAGAGGCAGGAATGGGAGGCCCCCATTATCGCTGGACTACCAGCGTCGATTCGGGGAGGAGGATGGCGACTGGCGAGTGGTTAAAGAGCCTTTGACACATGATTTAAAGGGCCGTTGGGCTAAAACCCTTGGAATGTTCCCAGTGCACATTGAGGTCACGGTACATGCTGTGAATCAGGAGCAGCAACGACTCGAAGCAGAGAAGAGTAGACTTTATGGCTTAAGTTCTGACCAGTGGATGAAGGGCTTATCAAAAATGGTAAGCTGAATTTCTTAATTCTTGTTTGTGCTGACGCAACTTGTCAGGACAGGATATATAAAAAACCGCCTCAGAACGGGGCGGTTTTAAGTTTTTGCATAAGAAATGTTACTTAACGGTAACTTCGGTGCGCTGGACGGTTTTACCTGTAAACAAACGAACGCGGCGCTTTGCGTAAGTTACAACGCCGTCTTTAGCTGCGTGAATGGTGTAGTTTCGTGAGACGAATGCACCTTCACCAGCGCGCTTGTTCAGGCCGGTCTGACGAACGATTACCTGGCCAGCATTTACTTTTTCGCCACCAAAAACTTTGACACCAAGCCGTTGACCGGGACTATCATGGACGTTTTTACTTGATCCACCTGCTTTAACTTTTGACATGCTATTTCCTTATCAGTGTTACTAATTCGCGACCCACTACCTGATTCTCACGGTAATAAATGAGATCCCGCGTGCGCGTATGCGCAAAACTTACACGATTATAGCCTAATTCCTCGAGAGAATCAAGCGATTTTAGGTGTTTGAAGCCGCTTTTTGTATTCCAGGCCGGCACGGCAATACACATCCTAAAACCCGATTTTGTCTGGTGGGCGACATTTTTCAGGAATTTGCGGTGAATTGTATCGACATCGCGCATGACTTCATCCAGTACATTAGGTTTTGGCTCAGCCGAAAAGGGGCGACCCAGGTAGGTTTCACCAGCGATTGTGTCAAATGGTTGCCATTCGTAGTTTGTAGCATCACCAGTTTCCAATAGTAGGGTCTGACCATCAAAATTATGTTTTTCAGATAACCACTCGAGGTTTCTGTTGGAATAGTCGATCATCCGCTCTTCTAGATCGGTCCCGTATGCATCAAAACTCATTAGCATGGCTTCTTGTAATACCACACCGGTACCACAGAAAGGATCTAATACGGCCTGCTTTTCATCCGGATTTGCGAGATTGATGATGATCTGGGCGAGTTTGGGTGGTAGCATGCCGACTTTAGCATCACGGGCAGGGCGGGCTTGGTCGCGGGCGGCGTAGGCTTCGATGTCTTGAACTGCAGTTGTCTGAGCGAGTACGGTGCGTTCACCGTCCCGTATCAGCAGTAACTCCATGCCGGTTGCGCCAGTTAGCTGATTATGAATTACCTGGGCGGTATTTAACTCGTGTTCTTTATTGGGTACGACCCGTACAGAGCGTCCATCTGCCTTTACTGCTTTTTTAAGCGTTAATCCGGTAGCGTTGAGTCGGCGGATGTTGACGCTGAGGTTGTAGACGCTAAGACCGAGGCGGATTTTGCCTTCGGGTAGGCAGCAGGTGTGTTTGGGTAATTCTGTTTCTAAATACTTTTCGATCTTGTCCCAGTCGGTGTAGGGCAAGTAAGTCAGTAGCTTGGCCACACGGGTAGAGCCCCCGAGGCGATTAAACGGCACATCATGCACGCGGGCATCCAACAGCACAAACTGTGTGCCGAGCGGGGTGATTTTATCGGCACCAAACAGACTCTCGGCCTCTGCGATACCAAGGTCTGGTTGGCGCCCTAAAACAAGAATACTTTGGGTCATTACTCTAAGTATACGGTATAATTGCATGCAATGACCGAACAACAAAAGCGGCGACGCTTCCGAATGTTCTTTACGTGGTTCACCATTCTGGCAATGGTGGGGCTTGCTTACTTGCTGCGTGCGCAGATCGCTGAGACGATTCAAAACCTCGGTAAAGTCAACGCGTGGGTTTTACTCCTATTGATTCCGCTGCATGTCGCCAGTTATTACAGCCAGGGCAAGTTGTATCAAGGGATATTCCGGGCATTGGGTGAACGGTTCCGAACCAAGTCAATGTATCGACTGACGCTGGAACTAAACTTTATCAATAATGTTTTCCCTAGTGGCGGTGTCAGCGGCTTTTCTTATCTACCGATTAGGCTTAAGGACGAAGGTATCACGACAGGTAAGGCTACATTGGTGCAGCTGATGCGTTTCATGACGATTTTTAGTGGCTTCCAGGTATTGTTGTTCATCGGTGTATTTACATTGTCGCTCCATGGCGAGGTCAACAACTTGACTATTTTGGCTGCGAGCTCTTTGACGACCTTACTTCTGGTCGGCACGGCACTGCTTGCGTATATTATTGGAAACCAGGCCAGGATTAAAGCTTTCTTTACATTTGTTACCAAGATCGTGAACTTTTTAATTCATATTGTTCGTCCAAATCATCCAGAAACGATAAATATCACCAGAGCGCAGGCTGCTTTCCTGGAGCTTCACCATAACTACATGAAGATCCGCCGTGATATTACCAAGCTGAAGAAACCGTTTTTCTTTGGTTTGTGTTTTAGTCTAGCGGAACTAGCTTCGATTTATGTGGTATACATCGCATTTGGGGAACTGGTCAATCCTGGCGCAATTATCATTGCGTATGCAATCGCTAATTTTGCAGGAATCATATCAGTTTTGCCTGGTGGTATCGGTATCTACGAGGCACTTATGACAGGTGTTCTAGTAGCAGCGGGCGTGCCCGCCAGTGTCAGTTTGCCGGTGACGATCATGTACCGTGTACTGAATATGGGGATAGCGCTGCCACAAGGGGGCTGGCTCTACTATAGGGCTCTGCATGGCAAGCCAGCAAAACCAAATGGCTAGCGATATAATTTTCTCTGTCAGCGATTTCGTCGCCGTATTAAACCAGACACTGGATTACGCGTATCCTGACGTCACGATAGTGGGCGAGTTGTCTAACTTCCGTGTTAGCAAAAATCGTTGGGTCTATTTTGATCTGAAGGACGAATACAGCAGCGTTAAATTTTTTGGCACTATTTATATGCTGCCGGGTCCGCTTGAAGATGGAATGATGGTGCAAGTCAGTGGCACCCCTCGGTTACATCCACAATTTGGTTTCAGCGTAAACATGCGCTCTATCCAGCCTGTTGGCGAGGGTTCGTTAAAAAAGGCTGCGGCACTATTAGAGGCTAAGCTTACGGCAGAAGGGTTATTTGATGAATCGCGAAAACGACTGATACCACACCCACCAAGACGGGTCGGGCTAGTAGCCTCTTCTGAATCCGCTGCTTATCATGATTTTATGAAAATTCTTAATGCCCGCTGGGGCGGTGTAGATATTGATCTGTACGATGTACAGGTTCAGGGAGAAGCTGCGCCGGCGCAAATTGTATCTGCTATAGAGTTTTTCAATTCCCACTCTGAGCCAATGGATGTTCTGGTCGTAACTCGTGGTGGTGGCAGTGCTGAAGATCTGGCTGCATTCAACACCGAACAAGTCACCAGGGCAATCGCCGGTAGCCGTATACCGACACTTGTAGCAATTGGTCACGAAATTGATTTGAGCCTAGCAGAGCTTGCAGCAGATAAGCGCGCTAGCACACCAAGTAATGCGGCTGAGCTGCTCGTGCCCGACAAACTACATGCCCTAGAGCTGCTCGAAAATATTCGACAGCAGCTCAGTGATGCTTTGGGCGCGCAAGTTGCAGACAAACAGGTTGAAATTTCAGATAATCGTAAACTTTTACATGATGCAATTCAACAGTTACTTAATTATGAGTCACAAACACTCAGTGCTAAACAGCAGTTGCTAGAGGCACTGAGCCCCCATGCTGCTATGCGGAGAGGCTATGCGTTGGTGATAGTAAATGGCAAAGTTGTACGAAGCGTTAACGACCTGAAACTACAACAGATAGTTAGTATTGATGTAATTGACGGTAAAGCTAAAGCAGAAATTAAGGAGATCATATGAAAGAAGTGGATTACCAGGCACTTAACGCAGAGCTAAGCGATATCTTGGCAAAGTTGCAGTCAGATGACTTGTCGGTTGATGAGGCACTCAAAGCCTATGAACGTGGTATTACTATCACGAAGGAGCTAGAAAAGTACCTTAAAACTGCAGAGAATAAGATAACTAAGATTCGTTCAGCGCTAGACACATGATAGAAATTTTGGTTCTGGCATTAGTAGCCGTATTCTTTCTATTTGCGTTTGTATTATTGTTTGGTGCACCCTATCTGCCAACTCTATCAACGCAAGCAAAAGCAGCACTTGAGTTAGCTGATCTTAAGAAAGGTGGTCACCTGCTGGAACTGGGATGCGGGGACGGCAGGGTAATGGTTGCTGCCGCAGAGCAGGGGATGCGCGTAACAGGGTACGAGCTCAACCCTATTCTGGCTTTTATCTCTTGGTTGCGCACAAGGCGCTATGGGGGGCGGGTTAGCGTCGTGTGGGGCAACTTCTGGGGGAAGCAATTGCCACCAGCAGAAGCAATATTCGTATTTTTACTACCAAAATACATGGAAAAGCTGGATAAAAAAATTATTCAAGAAAGTAGTAAGCCTGTCAAATTAGTTAGCTTTGCATTTACTATCCCCGGTAGGCAGGTAATAGCAGAGAAACAAGGTGTCCATCTGTATATTTACCACAAGTAACCCTTGCAACAGGGGCACGGTTCAGTTACCATAAGCGTAATGAATCAAGATCCATTTGCGCCAAAATATGGGGTGGGTGACAAAAACCAGCCAGTTCCGCCGTTGCAATACGGTGGCATGCCAGTGGGGCAACCTAGAAAAAGATTAAATGGTCTACTAATCCCTTTTATTTTGGCGGTGCTGTTCTTGATGGGTGCTATCGGTTTCGCTATCTGGGCGTATATGGGGATGCAAGACTATAAGTCAAATGTACAACCCAAGATAGACCAAGCAGTGGCAATCGCTGAAGAGAAGACTAAAACAGCAAAAGATGCTGAGTTTGTTGAGAAAGAGAAGAGCCCAGTTCGTACGTACAAGGCTCCTCAAACCGCAGGTAGTCTCGTGATCACCTATCCCAAGACATGGAGTGCTTTCGTAGAAGAATCTGACAAAAACAACGAATTAGTAAATGGCTACTTCCACCCGTCATATGTTCCGGCAGCCGAATCTGGCACTGACTTTGCGCTGCGTGTAGAAGTGGTCTCCCAGGCTTATGACCAAGTGTTAAAACAATTTGAAGGCAAGGTAAAAACCGGCAAGTTAAAAATCTCGGCCTACAAAGCCCCTAAAATGGCTGCAAGCTCGGTAGGTGCCAGGGTAGATGGTGAGATCAACACGGGGCAACAAGACAGCATGGTTATATTCCCATTACGTGACAAGACGATTATGATCTCTACTGAATCAGCCCAATTCCTTGGTGATTTTAACGACATCGTCCTCGCAAACTTGACATTCGAACCATAAAAGTTGCGTTCAAACCTAAAGGTTTGACCACCTTCTTTTGGCACCGATCCAAAAGAAGCTAAAGATCTCGTGGCAACTGTACTTTCGTGATCTATCTGTTGTCATAACCAGGCTTGCTGCGGAACTCAGAAATATCTTGCTACTAGCAACATATTTCCTCAAACAGTCCTCGCACCCAAGGGCGCCTAGTTCCCACAACGTTTAGTCAGGAAAATACAGAGCCACAAACCCCGCCCGTACGGTTTTTGGTATCATTAGTAGCATGACCAGAGACACAAAGTTAAAACTAATGTTGCCCCTGCTATATGCAATTTTGGCGGCTGCCTTTTTTGTATATACGTTCCCAGATGACGTAAGTGCTCACCATGTAATTGGAGTTATTGTTACCGGGTTGTCATTTGCACTCTGGATCGTGTCGAGAGTACAGCTTGGCAATGCGTTCTCGCTCGCACCCAAGTCTAAGTTTATTGTGAGCACTGGGATTTATTCTAAACTGAGGCACCCGGTCTACTATTTCTCAATAACAGCTGTGTTGGGTTTGGCTGTATACAGCCTGAACGCATTCGTATTTGTCGCGCTGGTTGCTTTGATACTGGTAGAGATCATTCGCATCCGTGCAGAAGAGAAATTATTGTTATCAAGCTTTGGCAAACAGTACCTCGAATACAAGAAAAGCACCTGGTTCTAGCCGATACGTCCGGCGGCCGCATGTGCATCGCCAAAAACAGATGAGCTGACTCAGCTGTTATTTGACGTGCACGAGTCTCTTTTGCTTCTTTACTTACGGTAAGAAAAGAAGGTGAGTGGATCTTCAGGTCCAATCGCAACAAAATTTTATAAAAAGACAGCTAACCATTAGCGAGACAATATATTTGTTCAATGTGACATTACGTTTTAGTATTTTTTGATGCTAAATGGGTGTACAATAGGGCTAAATCGGGTAAGTAGGGGTAATAAGTTTTGGCAACCACGGCGTTTGGCAACGATGAACATGAACGTTTGCTTCGTGCGCTCGCTGAGCAGCTGAAACTACCTCTGATGCAGATCGCCAGGGAAGCAGAGTTGGCTCAGACTGCCAACAGCTCCTCATATGGGTCAATATCTTATACCGCTGATATGGCACTCCGTCTAATAGATAGTTATTTACTTAGTGTAGAGCTACAGGCATTGCCAT
>CAZXBL010000002.1:22107-43166 GCA_964638875.1 uncultured Candidatus Saccharibacteria bacterium
AGAACCTGTATCAGTTAGCGCTATGCTACAGGATACCGCGCACTCACTCAGCCAATTAGCAAAACAATACGATTGCGATTTACGAATAGACCTAAAGGGCAAGTACCAGCCCGTCATGGCACATCGTCGTAGTTTGGAGTCAGCGCTCACAAGCCTCGGGTACGCCTTTATAGAATCGGCAGCATCAAATGAAGAACGACGACACACAGTTGTACTAGGCGCCCACCAGAGCAGCCGTGGGTTGGTAGTTGGTGCATTTGGCGATCATGCCGATGTGAGCTCAGACAGCTTGAAGCGCGGATTAGCACTATTTGGTACCGCTAAGCAAGCGCTGCCATCACTCAGCTCAACAGCTGGTGCAGGGGTATTTGTGGCAAATGCTCTACTGGCTAACCTACAAGCACCGCTACATACGTCCAGCCACGATAAACTATCCGGTTTGGCAGCAACCTTACTACCAAGTCACCAACTATCTCTTGTCTAAATGAAAATTTTACTTATCGAACCAGATGCAAAACTGGCTGCAATCTACCAGGCTGCACTAGAGCAGGCAGGGCATTCCGTCCGTCACACCCCACACGCTCAGGACGCGGTGCACGAAGCAGATGACTCTAAGCCAGATATTGTCGTGCTTGAACTGCAACTGGCAAAGCATAATGGCGTTGAATTTATTTACGAATTTAGATCCTATAGCGAATGGCAAAACGTGCCAATTATTTTGCTAACGATGGTTGCGCCGCACTCACTCGGCATTACAGCAGAAATGTTCGAGCAGCTGGGCATCATCGATTGCCTGTATAAGCCTGCAACTAATCTAAGGAAACTTGTCGAGGCAGTGGGTGAAGCGTAGGTCTCACTTCATAGGTCTTTTCGTTTACGAAAGGCAGTATGGCGGATGTAGCCTGGTAGTTATTGCGACAAAGCATAGCCGTAGCTACGCTGCGAAGCAAAACTGGCAGGCTGCGCCGACAGGCTGGCTTGCAGTATGAAAGGATCTATGAAGTGAGGCCTTCTATCGTCACAAAGGGCATTGTTTTGTCGCGGCGGGATTATCAAGAAGCCGATCGTATCTTAAATGTATTAACTCCAGACCACGGTCGCGTGAGTATCATTGCAAAAGGCGTTCGCAGGCCTAAATCTAAAATGGCTGGTGGCATAGAACTGTTTTCCATTAACGAACTGACAATAATGCCGGGCAAGAGCGATCTAAAAACACTCATCAGCAGCCGTATGCATACCAACTATGGCAATATTGTGAAAGATATACAGCGCACCATGTTTGGCTACGAGCTACTCAAGCAACTCCACCATTATATGGAGGATGAGGCAGGTCCAGAATACTTCGAGTTACTTACTAGAACGCTAGATGGGCTCAATGACGATTCATTGCTGATTGGTTTTATTGATTTTTGGTTTACGGTACAGATGTTGAAGATAACTGGTCATGCACCAAACCTTATGACGGACACAGAGGGTGGCAAGCTATCAGAAGACGCTGTGTATTTATTCGATTTTGAATCAATGTCATTCCGCATACACACCGGCGGTGCATACACTTCCAATCATATAAAATTGCTAAGGTTAGGATACGGATCAAACAGCCCGAGTATCCTGAAGCAGGTTAAAGATGCAGACAAGTATATCGACGAATCTCTTATCCTTGCAAAAAACCTCCTCCGCCAACATGTGAACAGTTGACATCTGTAGGGATTGCTATTTAATCATTTGGTATGAACCGGGCAAGGAGAACTAGCTTAGGACTTGGAGTGGCGTCGAGTGCACTACTATTTGGTGGGTGCGCGGCCGACTCAAATCGTGGGGAGCCGGGGTGCGATCCTGATAATGTTAGAGTGCTCTATTCTGGTATTGCCTCACGAGCTATTTGCGGCACCGGCGAAAAAGTGAACAGCATTGTTACTCCTGATGACGGGAAGAGTTTTTCACTTACAGAATCAGAGGGCCAAGATAAAGGTGACTATCTGGGCCCATTCGTAATGCTCGGACTCGCCTCAGTTATTGTTGGCGCTGGATATTATGGGGCACGAAACGCTTCCTCAGACGGCATGTACCACGAGACAAATAGATTAAAGATTATGACTACAGGCGATTTTAATCTCGAGTTGCGCAAAGAAATATTTGAACCTTCATCACATGAGGAGTAATAGTTTTTTACCCCTGGTTAAGCTATAATCTTAACTAATATGAGCAAAGAAACAGTTTCAATGGACGATATTGTAAGTTTATGCAAACGACGTGGTTTTGTATATCCAGGATCAGAGATCTACGGTGGGGAAGCGGGTCTCTATGATTTTGGTCCGTATGGTGTAGAGCTGCTAAATAACATCAAAAAATCGTGGTGGAATGCAAACGTTACTCGCAAAGAAGATTATGTGGGACTTGATTCTGCCATGTTCAAGCATCCAAAGGTTTGGGAAGCTTCTGGGCATGTCGGTGGGTTTTCTGACCCTCTTGCCGAGTGCAAAAAATGTAACACTCGCATTCGTGTTGATAAGGAGATTGAGAAAGTTGGCGTTACTGCTGACGAGAAAATGAGTGAAGCTGAACTCACCAAGCTATTTGATGAAAATCGTGACAAAATCTCATGTCCTAATTGTGGCGAAAAAGATTTTTCAGAAGTGAAGGCATTTAATTTGTTGGTGCAGTCTAACCTAGGTGATTTCACTGGCAACAATGAGCGCCCAGTCTATTTGCCTGGTGAAGCCTGCCAAGGTATCTATCTGAACTTCAAGAATGTGACTGACACCACGCGCATGAAGGTTCCCTTTGGTATTGCGCAGATAGGGAAGGCTTTCCGTAACGAGATCAGCCCACGCAACTTCCTATTCCGCACACGTGAATTCGAACAAGCGGACACGCAGTACTTTGTTGCACCAGAACAAAACAAAGACGCATACGAGTCTATTAAACAAGATCGCTGGAACTGGTACCTGAGTCTTGGTATCAACGAAGAAAAGCTACGCTGGAAGCAACATGATAACCTCGTGTTCTATGCAAAAGACGCGTGGGATATTGAGTATGAATTCCCAAGTTATGGCTACGACGAAGTTGAAGGGGTCCATGACCGCACCGATTATGATTTGTCGCAGCACTCTAAGTTTTCTGGTAAAGACCTTTCCTATGTGGATCCACATACTCAGGAAAAATATATTCCCTGGATTCTTGAAACATCAATGGGAATGGGGCGTTGTTTCTTGGCTGTGCTCTCAGATGCGTACACCGTTGAAACCCTCAAAAATGGCGACACCCGCACTCTATTAAAACTGTCAGAAGAACTCGCACCAGTTAAATACGCAGTATTCCCGTTACTAAAGAACAAGCCAGATCTAATAGAGAAGGCGCGTGAAGTCTTTGCCAAACTCAGTGAAAAGTACCCATGCGAATTTGATGACAATGGGAACATTGGTAAACGCTACCGTCGCCAAGACGAAATCGGTACCCCATACTGCGTAGTAATAGACTTCGACACGCTAGAAGATGGTACCGTAACCGTTCGTGACCGAAACACCACAGAACAAAAACGCATCAAGATTGAAGAACTCGTAAGCAAATAATGCAAAAGATTGTATTGCTCGATAGGGATGGGACTATCATTCGGGAACCGGCGGGTGAACGTGTTACAAGTGAAGATGAAATAGAGCTGTTTAATGATACTATCTCTGCCTTAAAGAAATTGGCTGATGCCGGATATGAGGCGATAATTGTGACAAACCAAGCTGGTATTGGCGAAGGGCGCATTACTGTCGAAGAGTTTGAACGTATTCATACAGAAGTTTTACGGCAGTTAGCACCAAGTGGTTTGAAAATCCTGAGGACATATATGTGCCCCCACACGGAGAACAACAACTGCGAATGTCGTAAGCCAAAACCAAAGATGATTTTCCAAGCAGCAGGTGAATTTAATATAGATTTATCAAACACTTACATAATCGGGGATCGTCAAAGTGACATACTTGCTGCCAGAAACGCAGGGGTAAAAGGTATCCTGATTAAAAGTGTTCATTATGATCAAAATCAAATAGTAGAAGCCGCTTACATCACTAATAATCTTACCGAAGCTGTTAACGATATCCTTAAACCCACATCGACTAGCTAATACTTGAGACATAAGCGGTTTTGGGGGATAATGCCCGTAGAGGTATGAAAACAAACGGGCTAAAACCAGTTATAGGCATCACGATGAGCTTTGATAAAAGCGGGTTAGTGAGGCCGAATGTTGACTACAATCTTATACGGCGGGAATATGGCGATCAGCTGAAGGCGGCTGGTGCTTCACCAATTTTCTTAGACAATACAATTGATCCAGAAATTGCCGCAGAGCTCTGCGACGGAATCGTTATTAGTGGCGGGGAAGACATAGAACCGCGTTTTTACAAGCAAGATAATAAACATGTAAAGATAACGGAACCTACTGAGCGCACCGAGTGGGAACGCAAGCTGATTGATGCCTGCGACATACGTAAAGTAAGGATTCTAGGTATTTGTTACGGGTCCCAGCTGCTGAATGTACATTATGGTGGGACTTTATATCAGGACATAGGGGCAGAGACTCGCAGTAAGCTAAACCACGGTACCAGCACAGCAGCAGCCTTACATAATGTGACTTTCAAAAATAACTTTCTGAGCTTTAAGGTCGGTGAGGTAGTTGAATCTGCTTCACGCCACCACCAAGCTGTTAACAAACTAGGTAAGGGCATGAAGGCTGTAGCAACAGCTAATGACGGGATTATTGAAGCGATTGCAGGCAACGGACATTACGGTGTGCAGTGGCATGCAGAAGCAGATGGTACAGCTGCTAAAATCTATGGTGCATTTGTAAAATTAGTCAAAAATCCGATCTTAGAAGACAATGAAAATTACGGAGCAGAGCCAGTACTGGAACCTGGGCTAATCTAGGTATGTTGGCCGCACAATTGGTCGGTTTAATTGGTCTTATAGTAGTTTTTGCAGTTTTTCAATTCGATAATCGCCGAACCATCTTGCGGCTGCAAATTGCATCAAGCTTGATCTGGGCGTTACATTACTTCCTCTTAGGCGCACTTACCGGATCACTGATGAATGGGTTACTAGCAGGCAGAAACTATTTCTTTGATAAATATCCCGGCATGCGAATTACACTTTCAGTTAGCTTATTGGTCCTCATTACAGCGGGGTTGCTCAGCTGGAACGACTGGTCGAGTATACTGCCAATACTCGGATCTAGTATTGGGACCATTGCTGTGTGGCAAAAGAACCCACGGCACATCAGGTTCTCGATGTTATTCGTGCCGCCACTTTGGTTTGTTTACAACGCTATTAACGGATCATACCCGGGCATGATTGGCGATACTATTACCTTTGTTTCGGTGCTTATCGGTATATATCGATTCGATATCCGCCACCAACCAGAAGTTGCACCAGTACCCGTACCAGCACAACCTCACGATTATTAAAAGTTATTGAGTCTTATTATTACAACAGTCGTTTGCTAGCTGGTAGGGTAGAATAGTTTTCATGGATGAAGACAAAACTACTGCGGTTCCTGAGACTGCTCAGGACGATTACGAAGAAACTGATATTTTTTTATGGGTGAACAATCTCGTGCAGCTGAAAGAAGAATTAAAAATTGAGCTATTTTTAATTAACAAAAACTCGGTAGTGTACAAAACCTCGCGGTCCAAGGATTTAGAAATGCACCTACATTCGATCCTGATTGACCCAATCCTAGAATACGTGTTGGAGGGCGCTGACAACGGGCTAACCGTTCGCAGTTTCGAGGATGCCGAGGCAGAGCAGATGGTACTACAGAAAACCAAACTTATTAAAGTTGCCAAAGCACGTGAAGTGCTGAGTTGGCTCCGCACACAGGAAGCCGAGATAGAGCAATTTGTCGAGGAAGAACATGATCTAAAGCGTATTAAAGGTGTGATTGCTCGGGTATCACATCTGGATCTGGAAAAGCCTTTTTATGTGGCAAAGGTATTGCCGAGTTCTAATGTTATGAAAGGTAACACAGGCTGGCTGGTCCGCAGTGGAAAATTTGTACCATTTGATGCCGAAGGCGCACTGCGTATCCCTACTGACAATCAAATTCTGATTGTTGATCAAGACATCTTTGTGTTTAATCAGACGAAACTAGAGCAGCTATTTAACTACAACGCCAAGAAAGCCGCCATAGCTGAAAAGAAGGTGGCGGAAATCCAGGACAACTTCAAGCTTAGTTTTGAAGACGGCGCATCTTTAAACAGCATGGTTATGGAAAAGAAAGCTTTGGTTAACAAACTGCAAAAGATTGATCCGACCAACGTTAAACAAGACGAGCTACTGAATCATGCAGAAGAACTGGGCATTGAGTTGATGACCGATACAGCTGGTTCAATCATCATCATGGATACGCGGGATTTGACCAAGTTCGTAAACCTACTAAACGACGACTACTATGAATCCCCAATGACAGGGCTGAAATACGAAATTAAAAGCAAAAAACCACTTAAAATAGAAGCATCCGACGAACTCAAAGAAGCGTTGGGCAACGCAGAAGAATCTAGACAGTAGTTTCGGTAGCTGCCTTGGGCTGGTTGGATGCAGTCTCGTCAGATGACTTGCTTATGGTTGCGCGGAGGCTGCGTTTACTTGTATGATCTTTCTATTAAAGGAACCGTTCTATGGATTTTACGCCCGCACCAGACGAAAGATCACTGCCTCAAGTTGCCTTGTCGTATGAGGATCTAGGTTCATTATCGGCACTGTCACCAGAAGAAGCTCGGACAGCACTCGAGCAAATGGGTTTTGATTTTGCAATTGATCGTACCGACATACCACATTATATATTCACGTCTGGGGTGCTTTCCTCAATCGGCCATGTTGCCACTGCAGAAGGGGAGATTCCTGCGAAGCAGCCTCTGATAGCTGGGTTTTATGAGGGCAGCAAGTCTGTTTCGGACCAGTAAACGAATAGACCCTTAACTGTATTGTTTTTTCTATTTCCTAAGAGCATACTGAAAACATAGGACTTTAATACTTTGGCGTGCTTGCCTGGATTATTCTGACTAGACGAAAACTGTACAGTTTTCTAAGAGGTAGCTAGTTACATCGCAGAAAAATGGACAGTTTGCAGGCAGACATAATGAGCCAGGAAGTGCACTAAAGTGTTAAATCCTATGTTAATAAATAGGAGGGTCTAGTCATGGACGTACAAGTAAACACTTTGGCGGTATTTCTTGCTGCCGCATCAACAATGGTCGTTGGATCGATCTGGTATTCAAAAAACGTTTTTGGCGCTACATGGTCAAAACTTGCAAAAGTAGACTTGGACAAGCAAACCAAATCAGGCGAAATGGCGTGGCTACTCGGTTCTACCTTTGTAGCATCACTTGTAACCGCGTATGTGTTAGCACACGTCACATATTTGTCAGCACAGTTTTTTGGATACGAATACATGCAAGCGGCACTAACAACAGCCTTCTGGGCATGGCTCGGTTTTACTGCAGCGCGTATATACACTCACGACGCTTTTGAAGGGCGCCGAAAGAAGCTGACTGCACTTACCGTAACGCATGAACTGGTGACATTTATGGTTATGGCAGCAGTCATTGGGGCTATAGGCATCTAGTGAAAATAGATGCGTTAACACCAGACGAATATTTTAGTAAAACAGGTGAGCGTGAACCTATTTTGCGTGAACTCGACAAATTAATTCGTGAGACAGCGCCAAGTTTGGAACGAACCATGGCATCGGGAATGGCTATGAATATGGTCGGCTACGGTATGTTCCACTACAAGGGTAAAAGTGGCAGGGAAGGTGACTGGCCAGTAGTAGCACTGGCAAGTCAGAAAAATTACATTAGCCTATATGTTTGCGCTATAGAAGACGGGAAATACGTCGCTGAAAGCCACAAAGATCAGCTTGGTAAAGTCAGCGTTGGCAGGAGCTGTATTCGATTCAAGAAGTTGGAAGATCTCAATCTAGAAACCGTACGGAAGATACTCAAAGAACTGCAGACCAAGAAAGAGGACGGTGAGCTAAGCTTCGGTTTTTAGGCGCGCATTGAGGTATACTTAACCGTAATGAACGAACAACACCCAGACAGAAACTTTCCAAAACACTTTTTCTGGGGCGCCAGCACGGCTGCCCACCAAGTAGAGGGCAATAACTATAACCAGTGGACGGTGTGGGAACTAGAACATGCCAAGGAATTTGCCCAGACTGCACACCAGCGTCTTAGCTGGCTGCCTAATTGGGATGAGGTCAAGGACGAGGCAGAAGAACCACATAACTATGTGTCAGGGCGGGGAGTAGATCACTATAATCGCTACGCAGAAGACTTTGGGATCGCCCGGCAACTTAATCTCAACGCTTTTCGTTTCACCATAGAATGGTCACGCATCGAACCCGAAGAGGGCGTTTGGAATCAAACTGCTATAGACCATTACAAGATATATATGGAGGAACTGCGCCGTCAAAAGTTAGAACCGTTTCTTAATATCTGGCATTGGACAATGCCTGTCTGGTTTGCGGAAAAGGGCGGCTTTGAGAAAAAAGAGAACATTGCGTACTTTACCCGCTTTGTAGAGAAGGTCAGTGAGACTTTAATTGACGACATTGAATACGTCATTACTTTGAACGAACCAAATGTCTACGCATCATTCAGCTATCTGACCGGAACACATCCACCGGCAGAGAAAAACACATTCAAGTTTATGAGAGTTTACTGGCACCTTGTATTGGCGCACCGTCGGTCCTACAAAATCTTGAAGGCCAAAAAACCTAGCCTGAATGTGGGTATCGCCGCACAACTAGCAAATATTCAGGCAAAGCGACCACACAAATACCTGGATGAACTTACGACCAAGTGGATGCGTTACTTCTGGAATTGGTGGTTCCTACGCCGTGTCCGTAAATACCAAGATTTTGTCGGCCTAAACTATTACTTCAGTGACTACTTTACGGGGCTCGGCAAGCGCGCGAATCCAAAAGTACCAGTGAATGACCTGGGGTGGTATATGGAACCGGAAGGCATCTATCCGTTAATCCTACGTGTGTGGGCTCGATTTAAGAAACCGATATTTATTACTGAAAATGGCCTCGCTGACAGCCGAGATGTACATCGCCGTTGGTGGATCGAGGAGACAATCGTTGCCATGGAGAGGGCAATAAGCGAAGGCGTTGACCTGCGTGGCTACTTCCATTGGAGCCTACTCGATAATTTTGAATGGCATGATGGTTGGTGGCCGCAGTTTGGTTTGGTGCACGTAGACCGTAAAACAATGAAGCGGACAGTTCGTCCCAGCGCAAAGTGGTTCGCCGAAAACATCAAACAGATCCAAAAGTAGCCTACAACTAAGCAATAATATTGACAAAAAGCTTATGTTATGCTAATATGTATACATGATGCCAGAAACAAACAATAACCTAACTCAAATCGATGAAGCACTTGATATTGCTAACTCAACCAATCAAAATGCTGAAACAACAGTAATACCAGATGTAGTCAATGCTATTCCTGACACAGCACCTAATACTACGGTTAAGTGGGGAAGAGTAGCTACATTAGGCGCTGCTGGTGCAATAACAGCTGCGGCACTTCTAGGACCCAATGCCGTTGAAGGTGGCAACCAGAACGGCGACACAAACTTCATTCAGGATGTTCAGGACGAGGCAACCGAAGAAACCCCACAATATATTCCTGCCGAGGAAGAAAAGAAGGTACCGGTACTCCCAGGTGATGGTGTAAATGACGTAGTCCAGCGGGCATACGGTATTGAAGCGCCAGAGGATGAACACCAAGTGGTAGAGAACAACCCTGCGTATACAGAACAGTACCAGGCGGTAGTTGATGCAAATGGCGGCAGCGAAGAACTTAGCCCAGGCAAGTTACCCCTACCAGAGGATTTCCTTACTCAAGAAGAAATTGATAGGATGCAGATTAATCAGCAGTAAATATATTAATCTGGAAAAATACCGGTCTAGTGCCGGTATTTTTTAATTATGTCCATATATAGCGCCGTAGCGGGTTCTGTGGATAAGTATACCTATTTTCTAATAAAATACTCTTGCCAGTGGGTGTTTGTGGGTAGTATGCTACTGTCAGTGGGTAATCGTAGGTAATCCAAAATAGATAACCTCCGACGAAAAACAAAAAAACCACTAGTAAATTAAGGGTACCAATGGCCACGGTAGACTACTTTGAACGAAAGCTTGATGACAAGCGGCGGTTAACCATACCACCGGAGCTTCGAGCCCAGTTCACAAACGGAGTAGTTATTACCAGAGGTTTCGGCACATACCTTCACCTATACCCCAAAGCAGTATGGGATCAGTTGGTAGAACCGAGATTAGATGGCGACATCCTCGACGAGCGTATCGCCGATTTGAACGTACAGTTTCGTATGGGCAAATTGGACAGTCAGCTCGACGGAAAGCAAGGTAGGGTTACGCTGGAACAGCACCTCCTTGATTACGCGGGGATTGATCGTGACATCGTTGCTGTTGGAGTAGGACGTTACTGGCGCCTGATGGCCAAGCAGTAGGTTCTTTACCGTACCTTAACAATTAGTTCGTACCGTATAACTAAACCGTTCAACCCAGTACGGACTGGGAAGAGCAGCCCGACAAAAAGTCACACCTTTTTGCCGGCGCGATGAGAAACCCAAAATGGGTGTCTCATACATGGCTCGAGGTTAGCTATTCGGCAATCAACATATGGATAGAGGGCAACCATATAAAAAACCCTAGTACATTACCCAAAAAACACCTCCCAAAACTCCACCTCACATAAGTCTCTCAACACTTAGCCTATAACCAGTGAAGGCAACCCTTCGGATTTATCCCAAGGCTACTCTCACATACCGGATATAGGTAATCGCTAATTATCGTCAGATAAAAAGCAAACAAAAACAAAAACACCCAAAAAACAAAAAGTTGATTGCTGAATAGGTGACCTTGCAAAAACAAACACAAAAATGAATGTAGATGTAAGTCAAAAATACACCAAAATCAAAAACCAAAATAAAAAACAACGTACAGTATCATCAGCAATGAATGATTTTACAAAACACTATCCAGTGCTTCTAAGCGAAGTTCTGCAATATCTTGATCCTAAGGAAGGGGATTCCTACCTTGACCTGACGGCAGGATACGGCGGCCACGCTGAGAAGATATTGGATCGCACCTTGAAGCCTCACAACACAACTCTTGTCGATCGCGATCAAAACGCTACCGTGCACCTTGGTCAAAAGTTCGATGGTCGTGGCGTTCAGGTAGTCCACAAAGACTTCTTGAGTGCAAGCCTAGAGCTATTAAGCCAAGGCAAGCAGTTCGATATTATTTTGGCAGATTTAGGCGTATCGTCACCGCACCTTGACAATGCGAGTCGTGGGTTTAGTATAAAGTCCGACGGACCGCTAGATATGCGCATGGATGAATCGCAGAGCTTAACAGCAGAGGAAATAGTTAATAGCTATAACGAAGCTGAGTTAACGCGGATCATACGTGAGTACGGCGAAGAGCCGCGAGCGAAAAAAATCGCTCGCTTGATAGTGGAACATCGACCGATTGCAACAACACACGAATTAGCAAAAATCGTCGCCCAAGCTTGGCCGGGGTACAGCAAAGTCCACCCAGCTACTCGGACGTTTCAAGCTATTCGTATAGCGGTAAATGATGAACTAGCAATGCTAGAACAAAGTTTGCCATTATGGGTAGATTTGTTGGCTCCGGGAGGGCGAATTGCGGTTATCAGTTTTCATAGCCTGGAAGATCGTATAGTCAAACAGTACTATGCCTCACAATCTGGTAATCGCTACGACGCCGTCCTACGACTGTTGAATAAACAGCCGGTATCGGGCGGGGCAGACGAAGTTGTTTTCAATCCGCGAGCACGTAGCGCAAAGTTGCGCGCCGCAGTGAAAATAAAAATATAGAAAGGGATGAGACATGCCAATTCAGGTAAAAAGCCTCTCCCGGGCGTATAAGGTCGTTGTTCGAGTAGAACAATAATCTATAAACGCTTGCTGCTACCGGGGACAAAATCTCCCCGGTAGTGGGCTAAGAAAAATATCAGTGATGCTGGATTTTCGTGCCACCGGGCTTCGCCCGCTGATACCGGAAACCGGTATCCACTACGGCTAAAGCCGCAGTAACACTAAAAATAAACAAAAACAAAAAAATCATATGACATATTCAAGCTCACTAGCTATGCGCCGTAATCAGAGCTTTGGTCGTAATCAAAACACGACAAGGTTTAAAGCGAACGAGCGCACTTTAGGACCAATCAGCAATACGATCATGCTGGTCATCCTGGCGTGTCTACTCGGCCTGCTCTACCTAACTCAGGTTACCAAGACAAACGCATACGGCTACAAAATCAACGATTTGCAGCAACAGCAAACCAAATTGCAGGACGAAAACGCCGAACTGCAGGTTTCTGCCGCCCGCTCGCAGGCACTTGACCGCGTCAAGAACAGTGAAGTTGCTAAGAACATGGTATCCGTAGCTCCTTCAGCTACCATCCAGAATTAGCCACCTCTGTAAAAGTCCGGTATAATAGTAAGTGCTTATGCATCCGCAAACAAAAAATATTTTCGGGACAATACAACGCATCCGGTTTTGGTATGTGGTGCTTTTGTTTTTGGGCGGTATTTTTGTCATACGCCTGTTTTATTTACAGGTTATTAGACATGATTATTATCAAAAATCAGCCGCTTTCAGCCAACTGAAACAATATGATATCCCTGCTGCCAGAGGTGTTATTCAGGCTAAAAGCGGCGATAAAACCGTACCCTTAGTGCTGAATGAAACATTATTTACGCTCTTTGCAGACCCAAAATACGTAAAAGATCCATCTGATGCTGCAAGCAAACTGGAAAAGGCGATTGGCGGTAACGAAAACGAGTACGAGAACAAGATCAAGAAACCAGATTCGCCCCGTTACAGTATTTTGGCAAAGCGATTAACTCGGCAGCAACACGAAGCTGTCGATAAGCTGAAACTGAAGGGAATTGGTACCCGTGAAGCCCAGTACCGCACCTATCCAGATGGGCAATTGGCCGCGCAGCTAATCGGCTTTGTGAATGACGATGGCGAAGGGAAATATGGTCTGGAAGAAGCACTTAATGATGAACTGGACGGTACGCCTGGCAAGCTAAAGGCAATTACGGACGCATCTGGGGTCCCGTTGGCTGCAAATAAGGACAATGTAGTAATTGCACCAAAACAAGGTCAGCAGGTGACCCTGACGATTGATATTGGCGTACAGCAACAGCTGGAAGACATCTTGAAGCAAGGACTTGATACCGCTAAATCAAAATCAGGTAGTGCGTTAATCATGGATGTTAATAGTGGGGCAATCCGCGCAATGGCAAGTTACCCAACATTTAATCCTGCAGAGTACTTCAAGACATCAGACGGTGAAGCGTTCAATAATACAAATGTCAGCTCGCCTCTTGAGGTTGGGTCAATCATGAAACCGCTGACTGCTGGTGCAGCGATGGATATCGGCGTTGTAGGGCCGAATACGAGTTACTACGACCCGAGCTTTTATAGGATTGATGACGCAACCGTAAGAAACATCGAAGAAGATGGCGGCGCTGCACAGCGGACGACAACTGACGTGTTGAAATACTCGCTCAACACCGGTGCAACTTGGCTGCTGATGCAAATGGGTGGTGGCAAAATCAATGAACAAGCTCGAACCCGTTGGTACGATTACATGACCAATCACTATATGTTTGGCAAAAAGACAGGCATTGAACAGGGTTTTGAGTCGGAGGGGCTTATCCCGCATCCGACAGACGGTTTCGGACTTAATATTACATATGCTAATACTGCATTTGGGCAGGGTATGACTGCAACACCACTTCAGATGGGTGCGGCATTCTCTGCGATTGTTAACGGGGGGACCTACTACAAACCACGTTTAGTAGACTCCACGGCTGATTCGACCGGTAAACAGATGAAAAAGCAGCCAGAAGTCGTTAAGAAAGACGCGGTAAGCCCAGAAGTAAGCAGCAATTTGGTGAACATGCTGGAGACTACCTATCAACACAACAGGGTAGTATACGGCGCAGGTCCGATTCGTCCTGAATACTCAGTCGGTGGTAAAACAGGTACTGCGCAGCTTTCACGCCCTGAAGGCGGTTACTATGATGATAGATTCAACGGCATGTATGCTGGTTTTATCGGGGGTGATAAGCCCGAATACGTCATAATTGTGCGTGTTGATAAGCCAGGAATCCCTGGCTATGCAGGGTCAAAGGCGGCAGCGCCCATATTCGTGAAACTGGCTAATATGATGATAGATAGCTACGGAGTTCAACCCCGTTCGCAATAACCACAAATCCCACGTCAGCCAGCCTGCTCACGAGCGGAGCTCGCGACCCGCTGGCTTCTTGGCTGCTTCGGCTTTTCTTGCTTACGGTACGCAGTCATCGTACCGAAGTACGACTCCTTTGCGTTCCGCACAAGAAAAGCCGAATCAGCTCAAGCGTGGAATCTGTGACAATTGAGGTAAAAGCGGGTATAATAGCCAGTAAATAATAAAAGAAAAAGACAGCATACCCATGATCATACCCAACAGTCCCAGCCCAGCTTCGTTCATTTCTGGCGGTACCTTGCGCCAGTTTTGCTCGGCGGCGTACCTACGGGTACTCCTTCTTACAAAAACAGGCACAGGATGCTCACCAGAAATGTCCTCACTTAACAGACTGGGAGTGTAGGTACGATCATGACAGAAGTTATTAATATCGCCGTTCAGACTGAAACACTTGTGCGCATTTTGTTACTTGGGTTTCTTGGTTTTTCACTTAGTATGCTCATCACGCCTATTTATACTAATTTGGCGTATAAATACGAGTGGTGGAAGAAGCCGCGCCAAAACACCGTTACCGGTGAAGTTGCCAAGATATTCACAAAATTACATGCCGCCAAGCATAAACGACTAATCCCAACTATGGCTGGGCTTATTTTTGTGCTCGCAACCACAATTGCTACATTGGCCTTTAATTTAGAGCGTACCGAAACCTGGTTGCCCTTAGCGGCCTTTTTAGGCGCCGGTGCTATTGGCCTTATTGATGATTTGATTAACATTCGCGGGTCAGGTAAAGGTGTCGCTGGTATCCCGTCAAAGATAAAACTACTTCTGACGACACTGATCGCGCTGGTGGGCGGCCTCTACTTCTTCTTCAAGCTAGATGTTACCAGTGTCAATATTCCATTCTATGGTGATCTAGGCATCGGCTGGTTAATTATTCCGTTATTTGTTCTGGTAGTTGTTGCGACAGCGAATGCGGTCAATATGTCGGACGGGTTAGACGGTCTAGCTGGCGGTTTGGCCACGAGTGCTTTCACAGCATATGCTGTAATTGCGTTTATGCAGGGCAGGTATGGAGTAGCGGCTTTTTGTATGACAATTGTAGGCGCACTACTTAGTTACACTTGGTTTAACATTTTCCCGGCACGATTCTTCATGGGCGATGTTGGTTCGTTTTCTCTTGGTACAGCCCTAGGTGTGGTAGCAATGATTACCGACACAGTGTTGCTATTACCAATTATTGGTCTAGTTTTTGTAGCAGAAGCAGGTTCAACACTGCTACAGATCGCATCCAAGAAACTACGAAAAGGTAAAAAGATTTTTAAAATCGCACCCATTCATCACCACTTTGAGGCATCCGGGTGGGAAGAGACCAAAGTTACTATGCGGTTCTGGGTTATTGGGCAAGTTTGCGGGGTGCTCGGTCTGATTCTATTCTTGCTAGGCGGAGGGGTCTAAACAATGCAGCCTCGGCGTCGCGCTGTAGCTGTACAACGAGGGGCAGTGACGCAGCGGCGCCACAAACCCGATTATATTCTACTCGTCCTAACCGCAATTCTGCTGGTTGTTGGCCTAGTAGTCATCTATTCAATTAGCCCGGGTTTAGCGATACAGCGTAATGTCGGCGAAAACTACTATGTTAACAAGCAAATGATCGCGATCGGCCTAGGGATTGTGACATTTTTGGTTATGGCGACAATACCGTTTGAAACATGGCGAAAGTTACAGAAACCCTTGATCATTACTGCGGTCGTCGCAACACTTATAGCACTTGCTCTGCCGGTGAGCGAACAGTATCCGGCGCATCGTTGGATTCGGTTTGGCGGTCTGTCCTTCCAATCTGTTGAACTGGTTAAATTTGCTCTAATATTTGTTTTAGCCGCTTTTCTGGCAGAGCGGATGAAGCGTGGTGAGGTAAACGATACAGAAAAGTCTGTGAAGCCCATCGGTATTGCATTAGCTGTCTTGGTCGTTGCGGTCGCCATTCTACAGAGTGACCTTGGATCAACCGGTGTACTGATAGCTATCTTGGGCACAATGTGGTTTGTAGCGGGGCTGCCGATAAAACGTGTTCTCATGGGCGTCGGGATTATTGCTGTGATTTTTTTGCTGGCAATATCTACCAGTGCGTACAGACGGGACCGAGTTATGACATTCATGAACCCAGAGCGTGATTGTCAGGCGGCTGGATACCAAGCCTGTCAAGCGCTTATAGCGGTGGGCACCGGCGGTTTATTCGGTAAAGGTGTGGGTCACAGCGTTCAGGCATATGGACCCCCCCATGTGGCTCCACACGACTCTATCTTTGCAGTAGTTGCCGAGAAATTCGGCTTCGTAGGCGTTACGACATTGCTGGTTGTATTTTGGGCGTTTTTTACCCGGCTAAAAAACATCATTGAACGGGCACCAGATAATTTTACCCGCTTGGTTGTGGTAGGATTGTTAGCCTGGCTCAGTACGCAGACAATCATCAATATTGGCGCCATGATTGGGTTATTGCCACTAAAAGGTATTACATTGCCGTTTATTAGCTATGGAGGTACCAGTCTGATTTTTGCTACCGCGGCAGTTGGTCTGGTTTATAATATTTCTCGCTATACCACGTTTGGCGTTAACGACCAGCCGGAATCGGCGCCACCTCGTGTTGGTGACCAAAATAGGAGGTACTCACTTGGCTACTCAAGCAGGCGTTAGAACTGTGATTCTTACTGGTGGTGGTACAGGTGGTCATATCACCCCTATTTTGGCGGTTGCTCATGAATTAAAGTTACAAGACCCCAGCGTACGTACTGCTTATATTGGCGAACGTAATGGTAAATTCAAGGAATTGACTGATTCCCACGAGGCAATCGACAAAACATATGGAATTTGGGCAGGGAAGTTCAGGCGTTATCACGGTGAATCGTGGTTAAGGCGACTTTTTGCGGTACGAACAAACTTTCTGAATATTCGGGATCTGTTTTTCTTCGGTATTGGCACAGTACAAAGCTGGTTTTTGCTGGGGCGTATTAAACCTTCTGTAGTTTTCCTAAAAGGTGGCTTTGTGGGAGTGCCTGTTGGGTTAGCTGCAGCCAGTCGCAAGGTGCCTTTCATAACGCATGATTCAGATGCATTGCCAGGGCTAGCAAACCGAATTGTTAGTCGTTGGGCACGAATCCACGCAGTGGCGTTACCAGTAGAAACGTATCGTTACTCTAAAGCCAAAACTGTTCAAGTTGGTGTATTAGTCGAATCACATTTTAAGCCAGTAACTAGCTCAGACCAGCAAAGAATGAAGGAAGAAATTAGTATCCCGGCTGCTGCAACAATGCTGCTTGTAACTGGTGGTAGTACCGGCGCGGCTAACATTAACAAAGCCGTCAAAAGTATTGTAGCCGAGCTTTTGGAGGCATACCCTGATTTATATGTCGTACACCAAGCAGGTAGGGGCAAAGCGGGCATTTATGGCGATTACAAGCACGATCGATTAACAGTTCTTGAATTCATGCGCCCTATGTATACCTATACTGGCGCAGCTGACATTGTAGTCTCCCGTGCTAGTGGCAACACAGTTGCAGAACTTGGTACCCAAGGCAAAGCCATTATTGTTGTACCTAACCCACTGCTGACAGGTGGCCACCAAACGAAAAATGCCGAAGCACTTCGCAAAATCGATGCCGCATTAATTGTTACTGAAACTGCAAAGGCGACAGATTCGCGGGGGCTACTGGCTGCCATTAAGCAATTATTAAACGATCCTACTAGGCGTATGGAATTGGCAAATAATCTCCAGAGTGTAACACTGACCAACGCGGCCGAGAAGCTTGCAAAATTACTACTACAATAAAGCAGAAGAATGTTTACTAAAAAGAAAAAGACTGATCAAAGACGAAGCCCTCAAGGTGGACAACCCGCCAGTGTTTTTTCATACTATTCCAACAGGTCAGCGCCTGATGTGTCACGGGCCCGCTATGAGCCACCCTCCACCCATAAACGAGGCCTAGAGCGCCTTAAGCACACTCCAACACTCCTGGCTGGAATAGCGATAATCGTTTCGCTGATATACGCTTCGGTACTGAGTAATCAGCCACGAATACAGCTATATGCCAGTGAATCTGGCCGATCACTCCAGCGCTCTGAAGATGTATATAGTGATTTTATTGCAAAGAAACTCAGTAGTTCGGTCTTTAACAAGTCAAAGTTAACATTCAGTAGTCAGTCGCTAATTGAAGCTCTTGAACGCGAATTCCCAGAAGTAGATAGTGCAATTGTCACCTTGCCCCTGGTTGGGCACAAACCAATTGTCAGGATAGCAGTATCCAATCCTGCATTTATCTTAGCAACGAGTCAAGGCGCATATTATGTGAATGATAAAGGAGTGCCTTTGGTACGCGTAAGTGACGTTCAGGAACAACCAAAGAATGTCTCTGTTGTGACGGATGAAGCCGGGCTGCCCATAAAGGTTGGTAAACAGGTACTAACTACCGACACGGTCGACTTTATATCCCAGTTGCTTGAACAGCTAAACGCCACTAAAACAGCCTATGAATCAGTAACGCTCCCCCTGGAAGCCAATGAAGTCCAGGTTAGGCTCACAGGAAGACCTTACATTGTTCGCTTTAACAGCACCCAAGAGGCGCGTATTCAAGTTGGAACCCTTATAGCGGTCAAAGAGCGCTTAGAGGGGAAGGGGGAGGCCCCTAAAGAATATATTGACGTAAGAGTAGAAGAGCGTGCTTACTACAAATAGTAGCCATAGCTAACCATTTATATTCATTAGTGAAACCTCATAGCGTCCAAGTGATACACCCTGTTCTACTGCTCTGCTAGTTCGTATTTTGTTCACACTTCCTTATGTGTAAAAAATAATATAAAACTATACAAAAGTATAAAAGTCAAATATTGTAAATATTTAGGGAAATGGAGGGGAGCAGGGCAAAAGTATAATAAAGTCATGAAAAGTCAAAAATGCAAAACTTTTCACGGCCGTGACTGTGGAAAACTTTATAATGCGTTGTAAATTGCGACGTGCGGGCTACCATGTGAGAAATATCACAACGCCATTTCGGGGGACTTTGTAGACGACAGTACTAAAAGCACAAGTGTGAAGTCATAGTAGGACTGCGGCATTACGCATATTAAACAAAACATCCATTTAACTAAAATAGTGCCCTGCAGAGGACGTACTAGTTATCACCTTGAAACTATATAATAGAGTCGCAAAATATACATTGTGCGACATCATGTCTATGTACGTAAATAGTGCTCTATCACATGGTTTCTGCAAGAATTTTTTCGGATCTCGCCCACAACATCCACTTCAATTTTTTAATTACTGCTAGCCTCCACTGCCACGCTTCAGAAGCAGCATATGCCCGTACCGGACTCGTCTACTTTACGAATCTAAATGTTCTAAACATGTTCGTAAAACGTTCACTTAATTTGAAATTTTGATTTCTGACGATCCGGGGCTCGATGTCAACGATTACTAGATTAGAACCTTGTTTAATAAACTGCCTCGGATCTGCATCATCCCACAACCACGTATCTTGTGATGAAACTTGGTAGCTATGGATAATTTTGGTCAAATCAGAGACTTCTTCTTCAGACGGCTTGGAGATACTGCGTAGTAGCGGAACTTTGGCTACGAGTGTAGTACTTGGTGGCAGCAAATCGATGTCATAGGTTCTTGTACGCGCCAGTCCCCATTCATGGTCTATAACCATTGCGCCACAAGCATTCGCCACTTTTGCCAACGCATTATCGGAAGCTTCCAGCGCTTCTACCAATTTCATCTGACGTGGACGTCCTTCTACACACAAATCAGCTCGTCTAATAAAATCTGTAGCTGAATCTGGCAAAAGATTCGCACGATAAGGGCTAACCTTACTCCCGTAATCGTATAAAGGCAACATTATACCTCCATGTTCAATCTGTTGTACGGGCTCCAGAAGTTCCGTCATACCAGGTAATCTATTCTGCTTCGGCGAGGGTGTAGGTGGCTTTGGCTACGCGCTTGAACTGGGGCTTACCTTGTAGGTTCAGGAGGATGGTTGTTTCCTTCACGTAGCGGCTGTCCAGGACGCGCTTTACGATTTCGTCGCGATGAAGTGGTTCTTCTGCCTTCTTCAAAACATCTTCGATGATATCAGCGACAGTGCCCTTCTTGTAACCCCATTCCTTAAGGGCGTAAATGCCCCGACCGATCAGAACGAAACGCTTATCTTTGATAAGTTCATTGTGAATAGCTTGGGTAGTTACGTCCTTGCGCTTGAAATCACTGCCTTTGATAGCTTCGGCGATTTCGTTGAAGTGCATGTGCTTGCCGTGCTCTTTCAAAATAACGTAGATCTTGTCACGGATGTTCTTTGGGTTGACCATTGGCCACTTGATAAGTCCCCAGCGGTTGTTCAATGTTGCAAGGTGCTTGCTAACAGATGCCAATGATTCGGCGTGTTTTACATCCTTGTTGCCTGCTTTTTCAGCAAAAACAGCGATCTCAGCAGGTTCACCATGGTTCTTAATAGTTTCGATAAGCTTGGTGACTAAATCTTTGATCTTTTTCTCATCGTGGTGAGTTGTAACACCCACTGCGTGGTGAAAGTGATCATTATCATCAATAACAGTTAATTCTGAGCATAGCTGTGCCAAGAATGCGACACGTGCTTGGTCAAGTTTAGTGTTATCGTTAGTAAAAACTGCGCTGAGATCTTGGATACGAGCAACTTTGCCCATATCATTAACTGCAGTAATAAAAGCTTCTTGAACTTCTTG
>CAZXBL010000003.1:0-17252 GCA_964638875.1 uncultured Candidatus Saccharibacteria bacterium
GTACTCCTCCGCCCCACCAAATGAGGGCTTCTTAGACTCCGCAAGCTCCGCAAACGACGCAGCTAGCTTAGAACCGTCATTTTGGTAGTTGTCCCACTCATGGCTACCCAGCCCCGCTAAACAGTCGTCTTCATCACCCTCTTGGCCGTCCCTGTATTCGAACCCATCTAGACTGCAAAATACATCACGAGGTTTACTCCCATCGAAGCCGAGTTTTTCGAATGCAGCCTTTACGAGAGAGCCACTCCTGCATTCCCTTAAGCCTTGAGTATCACCCCCTCCGGCCGTTTCACCTGGATACATTGCACCCAAAGCAGCCTTACGGTCATCGTCCTTGAACCATTCCCAGTCTTCCATTTCCCCTCTAGGGACTACATCAATGTTTGCATTTCTGAAACATGCATAAAGCCAATAGTAGTGTTGGTGTCCACTTACATTATCGTAAACTTTGTCTGATATATAGTTTGGGCCTGGGTCGGCATCTGCAAAAGCTTTTGGCGCAGGGAGTACTGAAATACAGATTGAAAATATAAATAAAGCCAAAAAGGCGGCTGCTAAGAATGCTTTCGGTTTTTGTATACGGCTCATTTAAGAAAATCTTTACTAACCAAGCATATCACGTATCTGGGGCGCATAAAATATAAAGCTTGTGGTTATAGGCAGTGAATTCTTGCCAAAGGAACTTTTTGACAATATAGTAGGCGGTAAATGAAACACATAGCTAAAAGTCTTAGGATATTTGCGCTCTGCCTACTTGCTGGTTCTTTCTTAGCACTAGGCACCTCCACCCTTCTACCTCAAACAGGCGAAGCAGCAGTAATGACATTCGCAGAATGCCACGAGAAGTTTAATGGAAAGAACTTCCCTGCTGGAGCAGCTAATAACTTGCAAAAGCTTTATGAACAATATGAATCCAGCGGCTGTGATTCAAGTGAGGACGGGCCATGTAAAGAAAGCAGTGGCTCCGTTGGCAAGTCTGTTTCCTGTTTCGCCCCTGGTTTGATGCGCGATTGTGCGCAATATGACGGTAAAGGTTCAGGTCAAGGCCCTGGTGACGTAAACATAAGCCAGTTCAATAGGAGTGATTGTCCTTCCGAAAAAAATGGACCATGTACGCTAACTAGTGCAAGTCAGGGATTCGTCATTAAATGTGCTAAGGCATCTGATAAGACTAGCCCCCCAAGGAATAACAACGGCGGCAATAACACCGACCCGGGCTGTGAAGATGCCTGTACTAATGTCGGGAATGATTTTAACCCAGAAGATTGTAGTAATGGCTTGGATGGTGAATGCGAGGTGGTGGATATAGTGGTGATAATTACTAATACACTCTCCGCACTGGCAGCAACAGTGATTGTCGCTATGATAGTCTGGGGTGGTATCCAGTATTCAATGGCAGGCGCAGATGCTTCAAAGGTGCAAGCTGCCAAACAAAAAATTATGAATGCTTTAATAGCACTATTACTACTGATATTTGGGTTTAGTATTATTCAGTGGCTCGTTCCAGGAGGGCTAATATGATTCAAGCGCTTACAACATTTGCCAGAAGTTGTGACGGGGGTCTTATCCCAACATGGTATAAGCACCTCAAGACTGACAGTACAACCTGTGAGATAACAGATTTTACTTTTCCTAACGACTTGCCCCCAATTATTTTAGCAATAGTTGAGATACTGCTACGTATTGGGGTATTTGCAGCAGTAGGCTTTGTGATATACGGTGGGTTTATGTATATGACCAGCCAGGGTGAACCAGATAAAGCAGCCAGTGCGCGTAAAACGATAGTTAATGCAGTTGTTGGCCTAGTAATTGGTCTCTTAGCAACCGCTGTCGTATCATTTATAGGTAGACAATTGTTATGAAAATTAATGGATTAGCGTATTACTTTACGGCAGTATCTGATCGATTTGAAGTGCCTGAGGCTGACCTGAACAGTGACTCAGTAGGTATAATATTGAGGATTGTTTTTGGTGTTGCAGGTGCAGTAGCGCTCGTGGTTCTACTGCTCGCTTCGCTGAAGTATGTGGTCTCTCGTGGAGATCCAGGTGAAGTCGCTAAGGCAAAGAACGCTATCATATACGCAGTCATTGGTTTGGTGGTTATAGCCTCGGCGTTTGCTATCGTTGGCTTCGTGGTGGGTAGGATATGATCAAGAAGCTAAAATTACTTTTTGTTACCCTGTTTTCCGTAGGATCTTTAGGCTTTATGTTCATGCCTGCTGTGTCAGCAGCTGATTTTAACTTGTTTGGCAAAGAGTGTGTAGGTGACCCTGGCGCACAAGTCTGCGGTCCATGCAAGAACAAGCCGGATGCCCTGGTCTGTGACGAGGCTGACAATAGAGGTAACCCAATATGGGGATCCGGTAGTATTGTTGAGGTGCTTGTTGGGATCATCTCTTTGATTATTGGAGTTGCTGCGGTGATTGTAATTATTATTGCCGGCATTCAGTATATGTTATCCACCGGTGACCCTACGAAAGTAAATAATGCCAAGAATGCCATCTTATACGCAGTTATTGGACTGGTTGTCGCTATACTAGCACGCTTTGTAATACCGTTTGTACTAGGGAGACTTTAAGATATGAAAAAGCTTACTACCCTATTCGTTTCTTTGCTCATTGCATTTACCGTGCTTACGCCTCTTGCTGTATCCGCGCACTCGTACGTGGGTGCAACTTCCACAGAGAGTGCATGTGACACCCTAAAAGGCATAAACCCTGATAGCGAGGGTTGTGGGGCTTCACAGGGGGGAGTAAACAATATTATTAAGGTTGCACTAAATTTGCTGAGCTTTATAGCTGCAGTTATTGCGGTCATCATGGTTTTTGTCTCTGGCTTCAAGTATATGACTGCACAAGGTGATGCTGCCCAAATATCCAGTGCTAAGAAATCATTGGTTTATGCGCTGGTTGGTCTAGTGGTAGTAGCATCAGCGCAGTTTATTGTTAAGTTTGTACTGGCCAGATCTTTTAATGCATAGCCTTGCGGTGCCAGAAGGCGTATGCTATAAGTAATCACAGAAAATAAGAAAGGTAATCAATAATGATTCAAACAATAAAAAGTTATTTTGCAAAACTACTTGTGGCAGCTGCCCTGCTGATCCCTCTTGGGGTACCAGCGACTGTTATGGCCGCACCAAGTATTAACGAGAACCTATGTGATGGCGCCAGCCTACAGGTAGGAGATGCTGGTGGGTGTGACGAGGCAGGTGCCCAGAGTAAGGTGAACGGTCTAATTGCATTGATCATTAACATATTCTCAATTGTCGTGGGTGTAGTTGCAGTCATCATGATTATCATCGGTGGTCTAAAATACATCACGTCTTCTGGTGATAGTAACAACGTAACCAGTGCAAAGAACACAATTCTCTATGCCATTATTGGTCTAGTGGTTGTGGCATTGGCACAGTTCATTGTGAAATTCGTACTTGCTAAAGCAATCAACGGCGACGGCGAACTTTAGAAAAAACTTGTAACTGAATAGCCTCTTATTCGAGAGGCTATTTTTATTTGCCGTCGAACCAGGCATTAAATAAAATAGCCCCGTTTTTTGCGGGGCTATTTGTAAGGTAAAAAGCTTACCTTAGAGAATCTGGATCTTTTTGACTGTGTCTTGTTTGACCTTGGTGAAGCTGATGGTCAGGACGCCGTCCTTTAGGACTGCTTCGATTTCGTCTTCCTTCACTGGCACTGGTAGTGCAATACTGCGGCTGAATTCGCCCCAGTAACATTCCTGGACAAAGTAGTTCTCTACGTCGTCTTCGTTGCCCGCGCTGAGGGTGCCACGGATGCTGAGGGTGTTATCAGCAATGCTGACATCAAGATCATGCTTATTAACGCCAGCGGTGCGAGCCTTAACAACCAGTCGTTCCCTGGTTTCGTACACATCGACAGCAAGCTGTCCTGGTACTGCATCGTCTTCTTCCCATTCGTCAGCTGGTGCTGCAGTCATGGCTGTATCATCGCTATTAGAATTGCCCGTGGGCATGTCGTCTTCCCCGAGGAAAGCTGCAGTTAGCTCGTCTTCCATCAGTAGATCTTCGTCGCGGCTTCGTCGCGCCATAGTTGTTACCCTCCAGTGTGTATTGTTGTGAGCGAGAACGCTCACCTGTTTTGAAAGTGTACCACACCCACACTTTCTCTTTAAATTTGAAATTCAAGCTATTTGCGTTTTTTGTTACTCCTCAGTATAGCTTCCCTCCGACAGAGGTGCAACTGCTAACATCCTTATTTACAACACATTAAACACAACACCCTATTTAACAGTGGTATTAAGGGGTAAAACCAGTAGAATAAAGGTAATGTTTGATAGACTAATTGCCCTGTTAGCACCGCATGTTTGTGTGGTTTGTGGGGCAGAGGGTGAGCTTTTGTGTACGTGGTGTGCACCGGATGCGATTGATGTGGTTCCTCCACGCTGTTATCGTTGCCGTGCCGTTAGTCAGGACAGCCAGGTTTGTGTAGGTTGCCGCAAAAAGACACAGCTGGATCACGTGTGGGTTAGTTCGGTATATGATGGTGTATCAAAGCAGATGATCCGAAAGCTAAAGTTCGAACGTAGTAGAGCGGCGGCAAGTTTTATAGCGGCTATGTTGGACGAAACCCTGCCCTACTTTTCGAACGAAGTCGTCGTTACCTATGTGCCGACAGCTTCCAAGCGAATCAGGCTACGCGGCTATGACCACGCAAAGCTTATTGCTGAACAGTTTGCCAGGCGCCGTGGGGTTACGTGCGCTTCCCTGCTGATCCGTCACGGGCACTCACGCCAAGTTAGGGCAACTAAATCTGCCCGTGCGGCGCAAGCAGCCCAAAGCTATACCGCGAAACATACCAAAACACCCCACAAATCAGTACTTCTAATAGATGACATCTTGACCACAGGTGCAACTTTAGAGGCAGCAAGCAGAGTACTGAAAAAAGCTGGCGTAAAGCATATCAGCGCTGCTGTTTTTGCCCAGAAACAATAAAATCAACGCGATAATGCACATCTGCAGCCATGCTCGGAGTAAACTCCTGTGCGTGGCTTTGATGACCGAGCCGCCGACCTTCGTCAGCTAAAGCTGACGGGTCGTACGTTAGAAGCGTACAGAACACCAAACAAAAACCCCACACAAGGTGGGGGCTTTGTTTGGTGAACCCGGCGCGATTCGAACGCACGACCTTCAGTACCGCAAACTGACGCTCTATCCAGCTGAGCTACGGGTCCACATTTAGCGCGCTAAGCGCAAAACAGATGAAATCTTACCACATTTAACAG
Organism: uncultured Candidatus Saccharibacteria bacterium; assembly: GCA_964638875.1. Taxonomy (GTDB): domain Bacteria; phylum Patescibacteriota; class Saccharimonadia; order Saccharimonadales; family JALRHH01; genus JALRHH01. The sequence goes on from CAZXBL010000003.1 coordinate 5,256, forward strand.
AGAAAGGCTAGCCTAAAACCGGATCCGGCTCATGAGCCGATCAACCACGTCAGGCTCGCGGTCTTCATGAGGAAGATAATCGGCAAGCGCTTCAATGATCTTGTCTTCTTCTTTGGGGTCATAAAACATCGTGATAGGTGGCAAGAACCGTCTTAGTGGCAAAAGCAAGATAGCCGGAAGTGGCCCACTCTCTGTTAGTGAAAACGATTTAAAGTCAGCAAAAGCGTGTGTTCGTTGTCCAATAGTAATGCCACCTGGGCTGATGGAATATTGCAGAACTTGTGGCCGACGCCCTGCAAAGACACCGAACGTGATGCCTGCTAGCCCCACAAGAACAGAGGCAAGAGTATCTTTAGTAACAAAGTACAAGACGCCTACAACAACAAACAGGCCAACGCCCATTAAGGCAAACCATACTGGTCCCTTGGCGTGATCAACGTATTCTGACGCTGTCCAACGCACTAGTTCGCCAGTTGGTAGCTCCGTTGGAAGCTGTGGTTCTTCCTGCTGGAAACTTGTTTCTGGATTCTTCGCAGCGATTTCTTCTTCAATAGCCGCCAAGGTTGGTTGAGTGTTCTCTTGTGGTGGTTGAATCGCCTTTGGAGCAGGCACTTGTTCGGTGGATGGCTGCTCTTGTCCTGGCGTAATTGTTTGTCCCGGTTGCATAAGCGTTATTGTACATGAAAAATACAATGCTTTACCACTATGTTTGCCGGTTTGTATCTGTTATAATCTCAATCTGTTACACCGCATAGCCATAAGATACGGAGAGGTACCCAAGTGGCTGAAGGGGATGGTTTGCTAAATCATTAGGGGGGAGCGATCTCCCGCGAGGGTTCGAATCCCTCTCTCTCCGCCAGTTCTGGAAGGGTGTCCGAGTGGTTGAAGGAAACGGTCTTGAAAACCGTCGTGCCGGCAACGGTACCGAGGGTTCGAATCCCTCCCCTTCCGCCAGAAAATAAAGCTTACTCACAGGTAAGCTTTTTATTTTTGTGAGTGAATTTGCTGTACGAAAATGCCCAGCACCGGCTCTAGGCTCTTGCCCTTCAATTGGATGCGGCAGAGTGGTCTGGTTATTGATAGTGGCAGTGCTACAAGGCTACCGCTATCCAAATGTGTTTGAACCAAGTTCTGAGGTAGCGCTGCTACACCCCTCCCTCTTAGTACCATGCTGAGCATAATATCGGGGCTGGTTGATAACAGAGTAATATGTGGTTTTATTTCCGCCGTCTGTAGGGTTGCCTGAATGTGGCGGTAGGTTGTTGACGGTTTGTCGTAAGAAATAAAATTCTCGAGTCTGCCTAAGTGAAGGTTGCCAATACAACTGTCTAGCAGATGCGGACTACATACCAACATAAGTTCTTCGCTTCCAGCTGCTGCTATGACCAATTCGGGGTATTCTTTGCCGTCATCAATAGCGTAAGCCACGTCTATTTGTCTCTGTCTGACGGCATCACGGAGAAACCGCGAGTTATTAACGACGATAGTTACATCAGCAGACGTCTCGAGTTGTTCAAACGCTGAGCTAATACAAAGTGCCTCAGCAGTACTATCAATCATCCCGATCCGTACCTGCGGCCGCTTTTTGGCGATTCGTGCCAGGTTACTGTGCAGATGGTCGGTCACATTCTGATGCTCCAGTGCAGCTTGGTACACAGCCTTACCCGCATCGGTGAGGTCTAGTTTCTTGTTACCTCTGGTCAATAGGATCATGCCAACTTCTCTCTCCAGCTTATCGATAGCTATCGAAAGCGCTGGTTGAGATATATGAAGCCTCGCGGCTGCTTTTGTGAAGCTACCAGATTCGACCAACCGGGCAAACTTAAATAATCGATCATCCATAAGTATTTATTATACCAACATATAAACTATATATTGGATTTATGTATTTAACTGGGGTAGCATTGTAGTGAAGGAGTAACAATTATAATGAGTACTATCAAAGTCGCCATCGTTGGCGTCGGAAACTGCGCGTCTGCTATTTACCAGGGGCTGGCCTACTACAAAGACCACACTGGTGACAAAATTCCAGGTGTCATGTTCGCTAACATTGGCGGATACGAACTAAAAGATATTGAGGTCGTGGCCGCATTTGATGTTGATGAGCGCAAAGTAGGATTGCCTATTGGCCAAGCGATCTTTGAGGAGCCAAACTGCGCCCGCGTGTTTGCCAAGGACGTGCCGGACGGTCCTATTGTACAGATGGGTCAGGTGCTAGATGGAGTCTCTGATTACATGCAGAACGAACGCGAAGACCGTGGCTTCCGTGTTGCTAGCAAATCCCCTGTCGATGTCGTAAAGGTGCTTAAAGACAGTGGTGCCCAGATACTGGTCAACTACTTGCCTGTCGGTTCGCAGAAAGCCACCGAATTTTACATGCAGGCCGCCATCGATGCCGGCGTGGCTGTGGTGAACTGCATCCCAGTGTTTATAGCCAGCGATCCTAAATGGGAGCAAAAATTTATTGATGCCAAATTGCCAATTATTGGGGATGATATGCGAAGTCAGGTTGGTGCCAGCGTGCTGTCTCAGATGCTCCAGGAACTTGCTTTTGACAGAGGTGCTGAGGTTGACTTCCACCAGCAAATTAACATTGGCGGCAACACAGACTTTAACAACATGATGGTTCAGAGCCGTCTTGAAAGTAAGAAAAAATCTAAAGAAAACGTGATTCGCGCCCAGAACGATATCCGTGATATCCCATTGCCTAAAGACAGCCTATTCGCTGGTCCTAGCACATTTATCCCATACCTCGAAGATAACAAGGTCGCCTACTTGAACATCCGCCTCCGTGGGTTCGGTGACGCCCCGATTACGATCGATGCAAAACTGTCGGTACAAGACAGCGAAAACTCTGCCGGTGTAGTGGTAGACGCGATCCGGTACTTACAGGTAGCACGGGAGATGGGAATGGTCGGAACCATTAACGGACCAAGCGCCTTTACACAAAAAAGTCCGAAGTATCAGATGAAATTCAAAGACGCTATGGCAGAATGTGAAGCTATTGCCGCACGGCAACTCACCGCAGTTACTAAACGTGAGAACGCATTTCACGCAGAACAAGTGGTTGCGCCTAATCCTTCAAAAGAACTGTCAGTCGTCTAGTTTTATTCGTCTTCAGGCAATGTAGCTACCCGCTTGCCGCTGTTGCTCTGTTCTTGGACAAGAGACTGTTCTGGCAGTTCATAGAAAGGTTGCACAATGTATTCACCACTGGTGGTAATGGTGACTGGCTGCAGCCCAATTGGCGCACCATCTTTATAAGTAATCAAGGTTACTTGAGCGTCTTTTTTGATCTTGTCGGTTAGGGCAAACGTAAATACTGCACCGCCGGTCGTTCCGTTAGTGTATTTTACGCCAATGTTACCAGAACTGCTTTTGACCTCGTCTGGGCCAATCTGATAATGCCTATGACCCCCGATTGCTAGGTCGACACACCCCTCAACCAGGGCACCTTCCGCCGACGCAGTGGTATGAGTCGCAATAGTAAGAGGCTCCTCCACGCTGCACGCAACTTCCGCAAGACGCTCTGACTGTTCGCTAATAGTCTCTCCGTTGCTGTCTACCCAGTCGCCTAGGCCACTGCTACGAGGATCGGCATCTCCCAGCCAGGTAATCCCGCCTATCTCCTCTGGGTTGCCATCCAGTACGTGCCAGCCCAGACCGGCTAGATACTGGCTAACGAATGGTCCTTCGTCGTGATTGCCAGGCACAACTATTCTTTCTTCGTAGTCACTAAAGGTGCTATTTAGCGAATTGAGACTAAATGCTTCCCATTCGCCGCCCACAGAAGTGTCATCCCCAGTACTAATCACAATCGTAGCACCGCCAGCATCGCCAATTGCACGCGCGACTGCGTCCATTGGGATATTGTCGTGCCGGTCAGATACTTGTAGGACTACTGTCTCACCCTCTTCAGGTTGTCTAAGCAAGGTTTTGAGTGACTCCGCGTCGTCGACAAGCCCTTCGTAAAATGGCCCAGCCTCCTGGTATGCGTGAACGGCGCTGTTAACCAGACTGGTTGCGCCATCTGACAACGAGCTTTTATCGACCTCAATTGATTTTACTACCGGATGGTCAATAGTTTTGAGTATCGGAACCCGTTCAGTAACCGGTACCCATTTGTCTGGTTCGTCGCCCCCTCTGATGCTACCGTCCTGGAGTAACATGACACTGACCACCGTGCTTCCAGCAACAGCCGCTGCCAAACCGATGCCTTTTTCAATAATTTCCCAATTCTCCCACTGTTCTCCAGATTTTCGCTGAAGTACGAGCCCCAGACCACCAACGACAAAGAGCCCTGTGAGTACGCCTTTGCTGGCGCTCTCTAGCCAGATATCAGTAATCGCGCTCCTTAAGCTGTCAATTTCCCCTTGGGGTTGGGTTGCAATGAGGGCGTCTTGATGGAGGGCCTTATCTATATCTCGCGTATCAGTTACTTCGATGTTAGCGCCAGCATTCAGGGGAGCATCCATAGGTACTCTCCCTTTTAAAATACCAGGGAATTCAAGAGTTCCGTGGCCGTCCAAGGTAGGCGTAATCTCTGTCTGATGTGCCCCTAGTGGCATCTCTTTCTCTGCATGATTTGCGAAGCCAAGAGTAGCGGCAGCACTGAGACCTAGTCCTATGCCACCCAAAACCGTGGCCTTGACTCCACGCCTATGAATTAGACTCTCCTGCTCCGACATCTTATCCGGAGTGTACTCCTTTAGGGGTCAGACTTCAAATCTTTATTTGTTGAACAACCATAAACATGGTATGATTGGGGCACTAGATCCAGCTGCATAGTGAACTAGAGTTATTAAAGTGTTTCGATGAGGCGCAGCTAGGGTATCCTACCTCAGTGAAAGTTATATGAGGAGTATGCCCAAAATGGCAGCTAAACTATTTGTAGGCTCACTAGCCTACACAGTCCGTGACGAGGAACTTGAAGAATTTTTCAAGGCAGCCGGTACGGTAACATCAGCAAAAGTAATCATGGACCGCGACACCAACCGCTCTAAGGGCTTTGGATTCGTAGAAATGAGTACTGACGAAGAGGCTAAGGCAGCTATCGAACAGCTCAACAACAAAGAGCTTGCTGGTCGCCCAATCATCGTTTCTGAGGCTCGTCCTCAGCAACCACGTGAAAACCGTTCATTCGGTGGCGGTGGTGGTGATCGTGGTGGCAACAGCCGCAGCTGGTAATCCACTTACCCGCACAAGAAAACCCGTTCCTTTGGAGCGGGTTTTTAATATCTTGATGTGTATACTTTTTTGTCCGATCGGACATTTAAGTATACACATGACGATACTCATCTCTTGTGGTACTCTGAAACCATAAACGAAATATAAACATGAAATATCACACTCCACATTGGCACAGGGGTCTCCACGCAGCTCACTTTGGGTTGGTGAATGGGCTGATCGCAGTAACCTTCCTAGCCGTACTAGCTATCACTGTGTTGTCACCGATGTGGGTGCAACATTCTGAGGCAGCAGTCAGCTCGTTCCCAAGCCACAGTTTCTGGAACTCACCAGTACCCGCGTACACTGCCCTACACCCAAGTTCTGATCAACTCGCAGCTAGTATTGCACAGCAAGCCTCCCAATTTGGATCAAGCTTCAATAACACATCCTCTAGCCCTGTATATGAGGTGGCAGCAGATGTTCCACCCGTAACAGTTGTGCCTTGGAATTGTGGTGCGGGATCTATGCCTGATCTAGCGAACCAGTGGCAGAATGTGCCGCTACCTTTCTTTGCTGTGCCAGGTGGCGTGAATTCTCAGATGGTAATTTACCAATCAAGTACTAGTACCGTCTGGGAGTTTAGCCACATGCAAAATGTTGCCGGTCAGTGGCAAGCATGTACCGGTGGCAAGCTGTCAACGAGTTCTGATGGGGTATTTCCAGCCCCGTATGGCGTGTCGTCAAGCGGTCTAGCACTATTAGGCGGTCAGTTGACACCAGAGGAACTACGATCTGGTTACATTGATCATGTTATTGGCCTGGCGCTACCTCAAACAAGTAGTTTTGTGGCACCGGCAACTCAAGGTACGGGCGCAGTGCCAGGTGCCCCTGCACAAGGTATGCGTTTTAGGCTCGATCCCTCAGTGAACATCAATAATCTTGGATTAAACGCCAGTGGTCTGGCAATTGCCCGTGCTGCTCAAACCTATGGTTTCATTATATGGAACACTGGCTCGTCCGTGAGTGTATTCGGTAATAACCCCGTTGCACAAACTTCACGTAGTATCTCTAACCCATATGGAAATGTATCTGGTTACGCCAGTGCCCTGGCTGGGTTCCCATGGGACAAATTACAGGCATTACCAACAGGCAGCAACTACGCCACCGCTATCCCTGCCATCACCGCGTTCTCTGCTTCACAAATCAGTGTGAAGCCAGAATCAACTGTTACGCTGAGTTGGCAATCTTCCAATGTTAACCGCTGCGCAATTAGTGGTATCGGTGATAACTTGCCTGCCGCCGGCAGCGTGGTCACCGAAAGGCTCCTAAATAACACGACATTTGTTTTACGCTGTGGTGGCCAGAATGGTGCTGCCAGTAGTCAACTGAGCGTTACGGTAACGAGTAGTGCAGTGAATGATCCTTTAGCAGAACTGAAGCCTGGTGTAATTATCGACCAACCTTATTCCGGCTACGCTAACGTCTTCCCAGAAATCATGAATGGGAGTGCGGCAGATCGCGTCTACAAAGTCGTCTACTATGAAAAGTCTACGTATCTGTATGAAACGGCTAAGCCACCCTTCGCACTGAACACCTCCAGAATGGATAATGGCAAACATGTAATAGAGGCACAGATTTACTACCGTGACGGTACATCAGACAAAAAGTCACTCGGATTCAGCGTCAGCAATACCCCAGAAACATTGTTTGCTACGACTCAAAGTGGTCTTGTAAAGGCACCGCCATCTATCCCCTTACCGTATGTGCTACTGGGTACCGCCATCGCACTTGTAGGCATGGTAGTCGGCAGCTGGTGGGGCTGGCACAAAGCCCACTTGGTCTAAGAATCCTGGCGGAGGAGGTGGGGTTCGAACCCACGATTGCGATTGCTCACAATACACGATTTCGAGTCGTGCGCCTTCAACCAGCTCAGCCACTCCTCCATCTCTCCAGCAAGAGTCATTTTACCAGAGTCTATACGACGGCTTTAGGTGGCTCGGGAGCTTCAGTAGTCTCAATATGTTCGTGTTTGGGTTCAGTTGGCTTGAGCTTATGCCCTATGATCAGCCCTGCTACACCAAGCACTGCGTACCCCAGTACAAACCAGCGTACTACTGACATTATCTGGCTAGCCAGGTTAAGGATCGTGTTGACTGCGGCTTCGGCTACTTTGTCATTTGCAACAGGGATGTTTGCTTTGCCAACTGTAGATGCAAGCAACACGATTCCCAGTAACACAGTAACGACCAGTAGTAAGATGCTAACATACCGGATACCAGCCCATCGGTCGCGTCGGGCAAATATCAAAAGAGACACGAGAATAACTGTCACGGCTAAAGTGACCCACTTGTTGTTGTGCAGAGCCTGGTAAGCCACGGGTGCTTGGCTGTCTCTAAGCTGGGCTGCGTCTTCTTCTTTGATAAGTTCTTTACTGTCGATAACAGGATCCTTGAGGAACTCAACCTCGTTCTTTGCCTGCTCACTGACCTGCTGGCCTACTTGGGCTGCACTGACACCAGGCGGCAAACACGGTATAGACAGAAAGTCACCTTGGTCTACTGTACGTAATTGCTCGACCGTACAGGCTGGCAGACCGGCGGCACGCTTCTGTGCGTAAGCAGCAAGGTTTTCAACCGCCTTGTTTGCAGGTTCGGATAGGTCAATTGTAAATTCTGGCTGCGCAGTTTTACCTTGTAACCATGCGAATATGCCACCGATTGCTGATCGGCTTGCAGACTGAATATCACTCGGTTGGACCGAAGAGGTAATAGCGTCTTTTACGCCCTGATCGGCGAGCAGATCCTTGCCCTCGTCTTTATTAACGTCGCCGGGTTGCTTATTCTCACCCTGCTTCTTAACCGCCTCATCCAGAGCAATTGTTATGGCATTATCATATACACCACCCTCTTTCAGAGCGCTATCAATATGGTCGGGGCTGCTCAGGACGGAACTAATTGCAAAGGCGAAAGGCAGCTGTATAAGGCACAAAAATGCCGCAAAACCAGCCAGATAATAAAAGAATTTTCGTATTGGAGTCATGTAATTTAGTATATCCTAGAAGTATGGAACCGGGGCCCCAATTTAATACCTGCTCCGGTTTACTGCACCTACCTGGCGCACCAGGCTGCACTTTCACTTCGCAGCATATCCAGATATGCTTTGTCATGAAAGTACAACCTGGTATCACCAGAGCAGTCACAGCATCCACGGAGGAGGTATTAAAATGGAACCCAGCATTTTCACTAGAATTATCAACGGTGAAATCCCTTGCCACAAAGTGTATGAGGATGATAAGACATTTGTGCTCATGGATATTCACCCAATCCAACCGGGACAAGTACTTGTAGTCCCCAAGGACCAAATAAGTTTTATCTGGGACATCAATCACGATGACTACCTCGCACTCATGGAAACAGTCCAGAAAGTCGGGAAGCGGTTGCGGGAAATTTTCCCTGATAAGTCTCGCGTGGGTGTCATGATCGAAGGTCTCGATGTCGATAATCACGCACACATCAAAGTCTTCCCTTTTAATAACGAAGAAGAATATCGTCATGTGCCCAGCGCGGATAGTGAACCAAACCACCAAGAACTCGCAGAGATAGCTGCGAAACTCGCCTTCTAATGCTATTATCGAACTATGTCTAAATATCTCATTGGTCTTATCTTTGCGGTTGGTGTTGGCGGTTGGGCGTATGCTCAAATTCAGCGTCGTACAGGTGGGAACACTCAAACTTCCCTTATGATGGCAGGCATTGCCGGGCTCATCGCCTTTTTGTTCATCGTCATAGTGTTTAGTTTTATATCCTGATCAAAAACTAGTACGAAACGGCTAGTTCCCCTTGGTTTTACCCTCCTAAACGGGTATTATTAGGCTTATATGGATGAAATTGGGTTGGGTAAGCTCCTCCAGGAGGCGCGCAAAAAAGCTGGTTTAACGCAGCAAGAGCTGTGTCAAAAAGCTGGTTTGAGTTATTCAACACTTGCCAAGATCGAGCGTGGGGCTATTAAATCGCCTTCGATTTTCACTATTCAGAGTATCGCTGGCGCACTTAACACCTCGCTAACCAACCTCATGGGTGAGATCGCCCCCGTTGCACCAACTTCGAAGAAACGCTCAAAAAGCGGGGTGCGGTTTGTGTATTTTGATATCAACGGCTGTCTAATACGCTTTTTTCATCCCGCCTTCACCCGACTTGCGGCAGAAACGGGCATTTCAGCAGAACTGATTGAAACGGGTTTCTGGCATCTCAACGATTTAGCATGCCGGGGTGACATGACGATGTCTGAGTTCAACGAGGCATTTGCCGACAAGCTTGGTATTGAATCAGTCGACTGGGCAAATTACTACTTTGAAGCGATCGATGTCGTGGATGAAATGCAGTCGTTACTTATTTGGGCAGCTGAGCGCTACCATGTTGGGCTGCTCAGCAACATCATGCCAGGCTTTATTAACCGCATGATCCAAGAAGGTGCCCTGCCCCGTGTTGCCTACGACCAGATCATTGATTCCTCAGTTGAAAAATCGATCAAGCCGGAAGATAAAATTTTTGAGATTGCAGAGACAAGAGCGGGCGTTAATCCTGAAGAAATCCTCTTTATAGACGACTCACGAACTAACCTGATGGCTGCCGAACGACGTGGCTGGAAGGTGATGTGGTTTGATGACTACCGTCCGGACGAGAGCGCCAAGCGTGCCCGAAGTGCCCTCGAACCAGCCTAACGCTTTCGCACCGCGGCCTTCCCAGCTCAGAACAAGTCTGATCTTGTAAGGTGCTCTTGGCACCCAGCACATTTTTCTCCTGCGATACTCACTTCACCGTACCGTATGTACGGCTCGTTCCGTTTCTCGGAGATAAAATGCACTGGGCACTCAAGTGCAAAAGCGTTAACGTTTGGGGTATACTTAAGCATATGATTCAAACCCAAAACCTCTCCAAAAAGTACAAAAAGAAACTTGCTGTCGATGATGTGTCATTCAAGGTCGAAACCGGCAAAGTCACTGGATTTCTCGGCCCAAATGGCGCCGGTAAGTCGACGACCATGCGACTGATGCTGGGATTAGATAACGGCAGCGGCAAAACATTATTTGATGGCAAAATACTGCGCCAGCACTCACAGCCTGCAGAGGTAGTCGGTATCTTGCTGGAAGCGAAAGCCTATCACCCGACCCGTACTGCCCGTAATCACCTAAAAATGTTGGCGGATATGGGCGGTATTTCACACAACCGGGTCGATGAAGTGCTTGATATTGTGGGGCTAAAGGATGTTGCAAAGAAAAAGCCAGGCAAGTTTAGCTTGGGTATGAGCCAAAGGCTTGGGATTGCCGCAGCTATATTAGGGAAGCCAAAGTATCTGATGCTTGATGAGCCTGCCAACGGCCTGGACCCAGAGGGTATTCACTGGCTGAGGCAATTTTTGAAAGATTACGCTGACGAAGGTAACACCGTCTTTGTGTCGAGTCACTTGCTCAGTGAGATGGCGCTCATGGCAGATAATCTGGTTGTGATCGGTAAAGGTAGACTTATTACCACCGGAACCGTCACAGACTTTACGAATGCTGCATCCGGTACCGGAGTTTTCGTACGAAGCCCCAAGCTCAAGACGCTTGAAGCAGCACTCAAAACTCAGTTTACCGTTGAGAAATTACAGGGAGGCCTGAAGATCTCTGGCGCCAAGACTGATGAGATTGGTAAGCGTGCGTTTGAACTAAAGGTGCCAATTTTGGAGCTGTCCCAGCAGTCTGTTTCGTTGGAGGAAGCTTTCCTTGAGATCACCTCTGATAGCCAAGAATACCGTGCACACGCTGTCCAGAAAGGAACAAAGTAATGTTAGGCACCTTCAAAGCAGAATTTCGTAAGCTTTTAACGGTTCGTTCTACGTACATTTTGACAATTGTCGCGTTGCTACTCGCGGCATTTTTTGCAACCTTCGTTTTTGGTTACAAGCAAAGCATCCAACAAGCCACTAGTCCAGTATTTTTGAACGACATTTTCCAGGTTACGCTGGGTATATTCACGACTTTCGGCGCGATTATTGCAATTTTGCTCATGGCCCACGAATATCGTTACAACACTATTTTGTATACCCTTGCCTGGAGTCGCAGCCGGTTAAAAGTGTTACTGGCAAAAGTTCTGGCCGTACTATCGTTTATGACGGTCGGCGGTGTACTCACGTTGGTGGTTACGTATATCGGTGTTCAGGTTGGTTTGGCCCTTAAGGGTAATGCAATGGGGCCACAGGATTTTGACATACTGGAAACAGGTTGGCGTTACCTTATGTATCTCTGGGGTTACGGCCTAGTTGGACTAGTGATGGCAGCTTTACTCAGAAACTTAGTAGCTTCAATCGTGGCCTTCTTTATAATTCCTACTCTTGAAGGTACGCTCGGCAGTCTATTACTAAAAGAGGATGCCAAGTATCTGCCCTTTCGTTCCCTGGACACAATTCCCAGCTCCGGCCAACAGGGTTCAATCAACGCTCAGGCAGGCTTCGACATGTTGAGTAGTACGGCTGCAGCCGGTGTGGTAGTTCTCTACCTGCTTGCCTTCGGTGCCGTTGCGTTAATACTGTTTATCAAACGCGACGCTAACGATTAAAGCGTTTTTGCTCTTCTGACAGTTTCTGAAGCTGTTCCTCGGCGTTTTCCAGCTGTTCACGTGTTTGTGTCACTATCGCCTTTGGCGCGTTTTTAACGTAGCTGTCGTTGCTTAGGCGACCTTTTAGCTGTGCTACTACCTTCTTTTGCTCTGTAATCTTCGATTCTAACTCTTTCACAAATGCTTGAGCGGTCTCGGCGTCAATATCGAGCCAGCAATCAAAAGATGTGCT
>CAZXBL010000003.1:17262-18450 GCA_964638875.1 uncultured Candidatus Saccharibacteria bacterium
TCTTTAATTCTGGCAAGTGTACAGATGAGCTGTTTGTGTTCGTCCAGGAACTTTTCGCCCTTGTGGTACAAAACATTCGTATGCCCCAGTTTCATGGTGGACTTGATATAGCGGATTTCGGAAACGATATCTTTAACTTGTTCAAAAACAGCGGCTTCTTTGCTATCTGCACGGTGTGCTTTAGGCCACTCAGCAGCTACCAGCTGGCTGTCCCCTTCCCATTTCAGTGTCTGCCAAATTGTCTCGGTAACGAAAGGCGCAAATGGGTGCGCTAGCTTTAGGATGGTTTCTAGACTATACGCCAACACGCCTGGATTGATGGTCGCCTTGGAAGCCTCAATGTACCAATCTGCAAAATCATCCCATAAAAGGTGGTATACCTTGGCTGCTGCTTCAGAAAAACGATAATTGTCCAAAGCATCACTGATCTCTCTGGTAGATTGTTGTAGCTTGTGCAACATCCATTCATCCGCAGGAGTTTCTGCAGCAGGTTTGTGACGCAGTTCAAAGTCATCGCCGATCTTGTCTTCGACAAAACGAGCCACATTCCACAACTTGTTACAGAAATTACGGGCTGATTCAATACGACTACGACTCCAGTTCATGTCCTGCCCAGGCGCAACCCCAATTATCAGCCCCATGCGCAGCGCGTCTGTGCCGAACTCGTCAATAACGTGGATAGGATCCACAATCGATTCAGGGCGGCTCTTGCTCATCTTTTTGCCATCAGCCGCACGAACCATGCCGTGGAGGTAGATGGTCTTGAAGGGCACCTCGCCTGTCATATAAGTAGTCGCCAAGATCATACGGGCAACCCAGAAGAACAAAATGTCCCACCCTGTTTCCATAACAGATGTCGAATGGTACGCCTGGAAGTCTTTACTCTTGGCCAGTAATTCCTCAAAAGGGATTTCCGTATTGGCGGCTAACTCAGGATCGAGTAGCGTACTCCAGGTCCAAAGCGCGGAACTGAACCAGGTATCGAGAGTGTCAGGATCCTGCTGCCACTCGTGGAAGCCTTCTGACTGGTCGGTGGGTGGTGTTGGTCCAACGTACGTCTCTAACTTGCCATCAGTATCCTGGCGATACCAGGCTGGTATACGGTGTCCCCACCAGATTTGGCGTGAGATACACCAATCACGGAGATTATCGATCCAATGGAAGTAAGTCTTTTCAAACCTATTTGGG
>CAZXBL010000003.1:18460-20427 GCA_964638875.1 uncultured Candidatus Saccharibacteria bacterium
GATTACGCTCTGTAGAATTTGCTTCAGGCTCATCTTTTTGCCGTGCCAGTTGACGACTTCTTTGTTGACATCAACGAACCATTGCAAGCGGATCTGTGGCTCAATAACGCCCTTGCCCCGTTCATTTCTGGCGACATTGTGAACGTAGTTGTCGTCTACCTTAATCAGCAGCCCCTTTTTATCGAGCTTCTCAACAATTTTGTCGCGAGCCTCGCTGATGTTCATCCCAGCGAATTCGCCAGCTATAGGTAGCAGATTTCCGTGGAAATCGATTATTTGTTCCTTGTCGAGCCCGTGCTTTTCAGCCAAATCAAAGTCAACATGGCTATGCCAAGGTGTGATTGTCATAACACCGGTGCCGAACTTCGGGTCAACTGCCTCATCTTTAATGATGGTTGCAGTCAACGGGCCGTTAATCCATTCAACTTCAAGAGTGTCACCGTGTTTGTAGTCCTTGTAGCGCTCATCGTCTGGGTGCATGACAACGTATTTGTCGCCAAACTTGGTCTCCGGTCGGGCGGTACCAATCTCAAATGGACCATATTTAAAGGTGTAGAACTTCCCTTGCTGCTCGTTGTACTCAACTTCGTCATCAGAAACGTTTGTCTCCAGGTTCGGATCCCAATTTACAATACGGTGACCCCTGTAAATAAGTCCATCGTTGTACATGCGTATAAAGGTTTCGTTCACTGCCCTACTGAGCGACGGGTCCAGTGTATAGCGTTGCCTTGTCCAGTCACAGCTAGCACCAACTGCGCGCATTTGGGTCAGCATAGTGCTACGGCTACCAGCCACAAACTCTCTGGTTCTTTCAAGAAACGCTTCCCTGCCTATAGCGTGTTTATCGGTGCCTTCATCAGCGAGTTTTTTCTCGATAATTGCATTCACGGCCAATGCAGCGTGATCTGTCCCAGGTAGCCATAATACGTCCTTACCCTGGAGACGGTTGTAGCGTGCCATGATATCCTGCAACGTCAAAAAGAGAGCGTGCCCTAGACTGAGTGTACCTGTCTCGTTAGGCGGCGGCATGCTGATACTAAACCGTTCTTTGTTAGAGTCTGGCTCGGCTGTAAATGCCCCACTCTTTTCCCAAAGGGCGTATATATCAGATTCATATTCTTTTGGTTCGTAAACTTTTGGTAGATTCATCGGATAACAGTATACCATCTCTGTTACTGATTATTCCTTATAGAACAATAGTTCCTAAACGCTTAACCTTGCATTGTCCTCCCCCAGGGGCTATAAAGGACATAGAAATAGGAGAAATACAATGGCAGACTACAGTATTAGTGGCGAGAACGTAGGCAGCGGCGAGCCATTCGCTGACCAGGTTCGTACCTTTAGCGGGCGATACACCGCACTATTGGGGGGCTTGGCAAGAATTGGCACTGAAGTAGAACGTGACCGTACTATAGAAAGAGATCCAGATATTGCACCGCATAAGTTCATAAGGGGCGCAAAGCATGTGTTTGTGTTTCCCCCTCAACAAGCAGAACTTGAAGACAAAGAGGACGTTAGAACAGGTGTGATAAAGGGCACGGCGCCATATACCCTCACCAAGGAGGCCCAAACAGCTGCATTTGATCCTGCTCTTGTAGAGGCCCAAATAGAAATCAGATATGACGACGCAAATAACCTGCCAGTTCTCAGCATCACAGCAGAGAAAGAAAACTCAATTGCCTACATAGAGCGTGAAGCGTCAGAAGTGGTGCTGGCAGCTTTTTCTCGTGTTGAGTCAGTACGACAGAAATAGTCTAGCAAAACTAAAGCATAAAAGCTTTCACGTGAAAGCTTTTTAGACAACTTAACTCAAAGGTTTCTTTTCAAAACCCCTCAACAAAGTGCCTAAACTGATATTTTGTCTCGAAAGTGCGTGCCCACCCGGGCAATTCCGCTCACGTTTTTGTTTGTACCTAAGATTATAGCATGAGCAGTATGAATAGCGTAAATATTGTAAAAGTGTTATA
>CAZXBL010000003.1:20437-20671 GCA_964638875.1 uncultured Candidatus Saccharibacteria bacterium
CTAATGGCAATGCCTCAAGAATTAGTTCTTGTCAGACACGGACAGTCTGAAGCTAACATCATTCAAAAACAGCGCAAGCAAGACCCTGATGCGCTAGCGCCAGAGGGATTTTTTGATCGTCACGATACCCAGATGCGCCTTTCAGAAAAGGGGAGAGAGCAAGCAGCAAAAGCAGGCGAGTGGCTAACAGCGAACTTTGAAGACGGGTTTGACAGATACTATGTATCTCCGTTG
>CAZXBL010000003.1:20681-40691 GCA_964638875.1 uncultured Candidatus Saccharibacteria bacterium
AACGGCGAGTGGCGATTAGATGATCGCTGGCGTGAACGGGACTGGGGGGAATACGGAATCTTAAATGAGGCAGAACAATTAGAGAGATTTGATCTCTCACATAGGTTGAGAGGCCAACATAAGTGGTACTGGTGTCCACCAGGTGGGGAGTCTCTTGCTACAGGTGTCCGCCTCCGCTTCCGGGATATTCTCGATACCCTACACAGGGAAACAGAAGGGGAACGAGTAGTAGCGGTTACTCACGGGGAGATGATTGATGTTGCTCGCTTTGAGCTAGAACGCATTAATCCTGACGAGTGGCTCGAGCAATCAAAGGATCCAGCCTATCACATAGACAACTGCCAAATAATGCACTTTTCTCGTAAAAACCCCTTAACAGGGGAGGTGCATCCTAGGATCCAATGGGTGAGAGCAGTTTGCCCATGGGATGAAACTCGTAGTTGGAACGATGGGGAGTGGTTGGAAATACAGCCTCGCCCGAAGTTTTCAGATCAAGAACTGCTAGCCCGTGCTGAGCGGTTCGAACCCTTATTGGCTGAACAGTAGATTACATAGATAGGTTAGGGACGATTTCTAAGGAGTAGGGGTCTGCTTTGGGTTGGTTCAGACTAGCATGGAAGTAACCGAGGGCGGCAATCATTGCGCCGTTGTCGGTGCAGAGTTTGGGGTCGGTATAGTGGATTTCTAAGGGCAAACGATCTGCTAACTGCATGCGGAGTTCAGGGCTGGCAGCAACGCCACCACCGATGACGACGGTCTTTGGGTGGAACTCTTCAAATGCAGCAACAACCTTGTCGACAATTGTTTCAACCGCTACACGCTGGAAACTGGCAGCAATGTCTGCCTTCTGAGCCTCTGAGAGGCGCTGTGGCAGCTCTAGGGACGCTAACCTGTAATCTGCACCTACGGCAGCCTGGGCAGTGCGTAGTACGGCTGTTTTGATGCCAGAGAAGCTGTAGTCGTACTTGTTCTGTAACTTGGACTTCGGTAGATCGTATGCGAATGGGTCACCTTCCAGTGCTTTTTTGCCTACAGATGGACCGCCAGGGTAGGGTAGACCAAGCATTTTTGCTACCTTATCAAACGCCTCACCGATGGCATCATCGTGTGTTTGCCCTAGCAATGTGTAATCAAAATGATCGCGCCAGATGACGATCTGACTGTGGCCGCCAGATACGATCAGCCCCAGCATCGGGAATTCCGGTGCACTAGCGGGCAGGGAATAGTCGTCCAGAGTCGTCTCGGTGATGAAGTTAACGTAAATGTGCCCCTCAACATGGTTAATCGCGTATAGGGGCTTATTCTTGGTTATAGCCAGGGTGCGAGCCGTCATAACGCCCACCAGCAAGGAGCCACCTAACCCGGCACCATGGGTTACAGCGATTGTGTCAATGTCGTCCCATGTGCAGTTTGCGTCGGTCAAAGCTTGGTTAATAACAGGGGTGATTGCCTCGATATGACTACGCGCAGCGATTTCTGGCACAACACCACCGTAGGCTGCGTGCAGATCCATGCTGGATAGTACTGCATTAGATAGCAGCTTCTTGCCGTCTTCTACAACCGCAGCGGCAGTCTCATCACAACTTGTTTCAATTCCTAAGATTCTCACGTCTCCTCAAGTATACTGGAGGTCATGAATATCCGAAAAATCGTAAAATCTTTTATCCCAACAACTTTGTTCAAGAAAATTGAGCCTTTTGGACACCTGATCGAGGCGATCATATACAACATTGCGTACGGCTTCCCAGCACGCAGAATGAAGGTTATCGGTATCACTGGTACCAATGGCAAGACTACGACGACGTTCATGGTTCACCGCATGCTGGTCGAAGCAGGTATCAACACTGGCATGATGAGCACCGTCGCCTACGGTGTTAATAATGATATTCGGCTACAAACTTACCATATGACAAACGTACCGGTTCCGGCACTGATGAAGCGGCTCAAGTGGATGAAAAAGCAGGGGATTGAATGGTTGGTGCTGGAAACGACCAGTCATGCTCTGGCACAGAACCGTATTTGGGGTGTGCCGTTTAGTGTTGCGGTCATGACCAATGTCACGCACGAGCATCTTGATTACCACGGCACGTTCGAATCGTACCGCGATGCCAAACGCAAACTGTTCAAGTTAGCGAATCGCAACAAAAGAGGTCTCCGTACAGGGGTGGTTAACACTGATGACGAGAGCGCCCGACTGTTTTCTAGCGACGTTTTGAACGCTATTGGCTACGGGCTAAAGTCAGGCCACGTACGGGCTGACCAAGTGGAGCTGACGCCAGCAGGCAGTACCTACAAAGCGGTGACGGACGATGAAACTTACGATATTACCTGCAAAATTCCAGGTAGCTTTAATGTTTCAAATTCGCTAGCAGTTGTGGCGGTAGGCCGCGCACTGAAGCTTACTAAAGAACAAATAGAGCAGGGGATTGTAGCGCTTGAGGGTGTGGAAGGACGAATGACCCGTGTTACAGAAGGGCAAGATTTTGACGTGATTGTTGACTTTGCGCACACACCGGACAGTTTCGAAAAGTTGTTCAAAGACTTGAAGCCAGTCGTGAAAGGCAAGTTGATCGTACTATTTGGCAGTGCAGGGCGCCGCGACGAAGCCAAGCGGGCAGTGCAGGGCGAACTAGCCGGCAAATACGCCGATGAAGTCATAGTAACCGAAGAAGACGACCGTGATATTGACGGCATAGAAATCATGAATGAAATTGCCGCAGGCGCAGAAAAAGCCGGCAAAGTACGTGAAAAAGATTTATTTCTCGTTCATAACCGTACTGAAGCAATTAACTTTGCAATCAAGCGAGCACAAAAAGGTGACACAGTATTGTTACTCGGCAAAGGTCACGAAAAAACCATTGAACGCGCCAACGGCGAAAACCCCTGGGACGAAATAGCCACCACTAAAGATGCTGTCCGCGCGCTTTAGTTGTTAAGCGGATCTTTTGGAACGGGCAATTGTCAGGGTGTGTTCAACGGTCGTCTTAAAGTATTCGTCAGAACTTGTCACGAGGGAAGGAACCTTTGTGCCAGCTTCTTTTTTCCCCTGGTTCAAGCCCGCTCGGTATGTCTGTGCCAGTTGTAGCACCATGTTAGTTTTAGCCAGAACGGGTGCAATATTAACGCGGTTCTCGTCAACTTGAACTGTCGAATCAAAGAAAGTTTCAATATCATGACGAATAAGATCAACAGTAGCTTTTGAATCTACAATTTGTGAGCCCTTACGAGGTAGTTGCTTAATCCCTTCGAGGTCTATAAAACGTACTCCACCGAGGTCAGCGGCAAGGTTCTTTGCCTGAGGATCAGTATGCGCTAGCCCAACGCCGTGTAAGTAACCTAAGCCACGCAAGCAATCTGTAAGTGCATGTGTCACATTCTCAGGGCGAAGCGCCTCAGGAGCAAGACTTTTGTCTGCCCAAAAAACGTTATCGTATGACTTCACATCATGTTCGTATAGGCTAAGAAAGTTATTGACTCCTCTGGCAGTGCGCCATACACCAAGTGGCATAAAAGCAAGTTCCCGGTCACTGAGGCTATTGAGGTAATTACTTGCAACCCACTCTCTGCGTAGTAACGCATCAGCGCGTTTGTCTTCACTCTTCTTGAAGGGCTTAACTGCTACCAGCATTGGTCTTTCGTGTAAACCAACCCCATTAAGGATCATTTGGCCAAATCGAGGTTGGTGCCGAGCCTCGTCACGCCCTAAACCTAGTTCCTCATCCTCAATGAAAGTTGCGCGGTGCGGCTTTGCGGTAGGAGGGACTTCCGGAAGCTTGAATTCGGAATCAAGCAATGCGACTGAGCCAAGTGGGATTGCTGCCATGAGACGGGCGATTCCACGTTCGCCAGTAAGGAAGCCTTCGGGGATTTCTGCGCTAGCCAAAGGGGCAACATTGCCCATTCGTTCTGCCGGTCCGTTAAATCGTATAGATGTCATTATTTTATTGATAACCTTGTTATAAACATTAGCACAATATTGCTAAAATGTCAATCTTTACTAAAGAGGCAAAATCTCTGGGTTATCAAGGGTAAGGGTTGTGCAGCGGATATACCCGCCGCCCTTGACCAGCTCAATGATTTCCGGGCTAATAGTTTTGAGACCCTTTGATTCGATAGCAGCTTTTAATTCTGGTGCAGTGCCACTCATAACTACGGTTTCACCAGTCGACACAAGATTGCAGGCAAATGCTTGCTTGGCTTCGCGAAGTGACACTTCAATTTTCTCAATGGGTAGTGCCTGAATCTTGGCCTGGCTTTCTTTAGTAAAAGCTTTAGGGCACCAAGCAATCAAATCGTCACGCAACACCGAAATTGCCAGATCTATGTCGTAAAAAAAGCTGTCTGGCCAGCCGGAATCCTTGTTGATCACAGGTTTACCAAGCCAGTTTCGCTGCGGCACAGTTTGTAGGCTGACCACCTCGTAGCCAAGCCTTTCTGCCACAAATTGGTGGGCAGGTAATTCTGTGCGATAACCGCTGCCAGCAAGTAAGTATTTGCCGCAGGGAAGGGCATCACCCTGACCACTGAAATGAACATCATCAGGCACTGAAATAACTTCTTTTCCAAGGTCGGTTAAGACCATACGGGCGTAGGCTTCCTCGCCCTTACGCGCATCAGGCAAGGTAGCTAAAACGGCTTTGTTGCCCCGTACGAGCGCCCAGTTAGCGGTGTAGACACCATCCTGACAGTCTTTTGGCGGGGGTACAGTGATAACCTTTACGCCAGCAGTCTCCAGTGCCTCACGGATTGAGGTGTGTTCAAGGCGGGCCTTTTCCAAATCAATCGTGTCGTTTTTGGACATGTACGGGTTAATAGCCTGCCCAGCACTAAAAAAATCCACCCCAGACATCAACACAGTTTTGTTCATCAAAGCCATAAGCCATATTGTACGAGAAGAAAGTTAATTTGTCAGGAACATAGGATCACTAACTACTTGCATAATTAGCAATAGTATGCTACTGTAGACTTACTTCTAAAAAGTAAAGCCAAAAATAAAATGACAGCCCACCCACAACATACCGCTCAAGACCCCTTCATCCATGGACCTATCGCTGCGCCTATCGAGGAACAGCTTATCCATGAAGAGGGATTCAGCAAAGATTATGTAGAGTTTAAGCTTCAAACGCACAGAGATCTTATCGAGGCACACCTTGGAAAAGTAGGGATGGCCCTGGCTTTAACGAATGAGTTACGATACGCGCAAACACCTATCATCCATGGTGACCAGCCTGAATACACTACTGATGGCCCAGAGAGTCATTACCTAGACGTTGCTACAGATCCTGAAGACAAATTAACTGTAGACACGGCAATTGTATCGGACATGTTGCGAACACTTGGAACAACAAACTCGCTTCGCATACTGCACAAAGGTAAGGACGCAGGACTCGATATAGGGTCAATGATACGATTGCTTGAATCTGATTACACAAATGTTGTGTCAGCAAACGAGAGCAAAACACCTGAACGCCCAGAGTTGCGTTACACAGAGGCACTTTTGCGGTCCGAGCTGGCCTTGTTATGGCGTCCAAATATGGCTGGGATGCTTGAGGATGTTCGGGGCAATGGCTTTAATTACGATATCTCCGATCCCAATGTTATTACTCCAGGGAAAATGGCAGAAAGCGATCGAAAGGAGCGTTGGAAGACGATAGGAATTAAGCTATTCGATGATGCTGCAAATATATTCAAGTCTATTTCCGAGAGTCCAACAGCGACTACCGAACAGAAACTTGAAGCTTTGTGTCGAATGACTGATTTGAGGGTTGCCGAACTTCGTATCGAGATGATGCGTAAGGGTGCTTCTCAGCAGGAAAAGAACATCCTTGCTACGACAATAACCGAGCTAAATACGGCGTTTTTAGATGGGCTCACTGAATCGGTGGTTAAAGAGCCCGATGCACTTCGCGATGGCAAATTGTTTGAGCTTTGGATGACGGGTACTACTCGGGACAAGCTACTAAAACAAAGAGACTTTATGACAACGGTACGTCTTGCGTTGCCACGAGAGGATAACGACCACCAGGAGATACCTCGCCTCTATAACCGCCAAGATAAAAAGTATAATCTGTCTGCCGACCTTATCATTGAAGACGTAAACGGCAATGTTAAAAAAGTGGTTCAGCTCAAGGCTTATCCTAGAGCTCGATATGACGAATCAGAAACAGGAAAATACCTGCCTAAACGTACAGAATTACAGTTTGAGGATGATTACCCGAACAACATTTTGGAATTCAGAAAAGCAGCACGGAAAAAGCAGCAGGAAGCCAAGCGAACTAGACGCTAGGAGTTTGAGAGGGCTCTTGTTGTTCAGTAATACCGTCAACATTAGGGTATTGCTGGTAATCGGCATGGTCAATAGAGCTGTTCAAAGGATCTTTATCTAGAAGACTTTCATCTACGTAGTCGGGGTGGAGAACGGTCACCACCTCTTCGCTAACAACAGAAGCCCCGAGTATTCCTCCAATAACGTCGTTTGCTCGCCGGACGGCCTTGTCCGCAGCCTCACGCGCCTCGGGGTGAACTCGTGGTAGGTATTCCCGTTTAGGGCGACTTTCATTTTGATCACTCATTAAGCTATATTATAGCATACTCTAGGCATTTCTACCAGTGTTAAATACTGTTGAATTATCAATATATTTATGCTATAATATAGCTAATTATGATGGAGTTTGATAGATTCTCTGTACGAATACCTTCCGGCAATCTAATGCAGGCGGGTCCAGTCTCGGCTTTTGTCCCACCAGAAGTTGAGCCAGAGGAAAGGATTGTTTCCACAGAGCTCCTTACTGAAGTGAAGAGTATGGAACCGGGCTCTTTTAAGCTTATCAAAGGTGTTTTTGCTGATGTGGCGACGCATGATGGGGTCGTAGCGGAGTTCTTGGAAGTCCCTGAGCTTGGCATTACCCGCATGGAAAGCGCCCACGAAGTTATGCTAGGGCAGCTGATCATGTCCACTGCTGCAGGCGAAATACCAGAACTTGTGGCGGTGAAACCACTTGAAAGTGCAAAAGTTGCTGCGCACGAATTTGCCCTTGCGCAATACTTCTCCGGGCCAAACAGACCAGTTGGGTTTAATACTTTCGCCCCCCTCGGACTGACTCGTTTAGAATCTAGTGGTGAATATGGGGTGATTACTAAATATGAGCACGGGACGATAAGTCTTGATAACATTTTCTGGAATCCGGAAAATGATCCTAAATCAATACTTGTTACCCAGGCGATTGGCAAGTGTGCTTTTATTCTTGGTTCATTGCATGCTGCGGGTTGGACTCACGGAGATGCTCAGATCAAGAACATGTTTAGGAGCAATAAGGATGAGGTTTTTGTTGCTGATTTGGAATCCACACAGCCGCTTAGACAGGTGAAAGGACGCATAGGAGAACTTGATATTCTTGCAGTCGAGGAGTCTATAAACCGTGATTTCTTGAAACTTTTTTCCTCTCTTGACGCGCGCGCGGAAGGCAGAGAAGAGCACGATTATTCTGAACAACTCAATACGATGTTCAGCCTAATATACAATGGAATTATCAACAATCCTCAATCAGCCATACCGAGGGATATCCGGAAAACTCCTGACGCTATTATGGAGCTTTATTACGGTAATAGCTCCAGCGGCGCAGCCTAGGCTAGGACTATTGCATATTCCAGCTGCGGCTCACTTACTTTAAGTCAAAGAATCCACACCACAGTTGTAATACACCCAGCGAGGGTGTATTGTTTTTCCAAAGAGGAGTGACGGAGACGTGACAATTGGAGTAGAAGGACGAGGTGGGGGAGAATTGGCAGCCACGGGTCCGCTTGTTCCTATTGAGTATGTCTCCCAGCTTGCAGCAATCGAACAGCTCACATGGACCGACGTCGAGGACCACACTATAATCCAACGAACAGAAGGGGATACCCCACTTGATATGTGGATATGGGCTACAGGTTCTAGCGAGCCGGACGGAAAGTTCGGCTTTGCGCTATCAGTTGAAGTGGATGGGTTTCAGGGCAAACAAGTACGGCAATATATTGACGGCTTTGCAGCTAGCTATCGCGGGGTCCCTTGGGGTGATAGTGACAAGCATCAACCCCAGTATATTATTAGCACTGAGGTAGGGAATTATCTGCTATGGGCAGAGCCCGAACATGGTGCGATACGGTTTAACACACTTGGTGACCTAACTGACGACGGTATTCAGCTGACTGAACTACGACACGGGAAACATAATTCCGCGCGTTCTTTTGCTGACTTTGCGGACATTTCTGGGCGCCTGATTGGGGGGTGTAGCCTCCGGTCACCTAAGTCAAAGGAAATGCCTCGTCTCAACATCGAGTTTGAGCTCCCAGAAACTGGCCCAAAGGAAGAGGAGACCCCTTCGAAAGCAGTCGTAGTCGCCCCTAAAGAAGAGGAAAAACAAGAGTCGACTCATGAAGACGTGCCTAAGTTGAAACTTGTTGATGTTGCAGGTCTTCGGGGAGCAAAGATGGCGCTTCAAAAAGTAGCTGAGGCTTTCTACCACCCTGAGGTATACGAAAAGTATGGTCTGCAAACTCCGCGTATTATCCTGCTAAGAGGTGGCGTAGCTTCGGGTAAGCGCACTATGGCTGAGGCTTTTGCGGGAGAAATTCGTGCAATATACAGAGAACATACGACCGCTAACCTCTATAAGAAGATGTATGGTGAAACAGAAGCAACTATTCAGAAAGTTTTTTCACAAGCAAAAGCAGATGCCACTGATGTGCAACCTGTGGTGCTGGCTTTCCCGCACATGGACCTATTGTTCGGCGGTCGTGTGATAAACGAGAGTGAGATGACAGCAAGAGCTGCTGTTCAACTAGAAGCCGAAATGAAGAAATTAGCACAGGAAGACACAAATGTCTTTGTCGTTGCAACCACCAGACGAGATACAGAGCTGGCACAGGAAGCTTTATTCGACAAGAGCATTACGGTATCAGTGAATAGCTTAGAGGAAAAAGCTGAACTTATTGGTGATCTTATACTGCTGAAGCAGCGCACGGCATTTGATATAGAGGCAACGGACGTTCGTGAGCTTGCCAAAGCCCTGAGAGACAAAGATAGTGGCGGAATTTTGAGTGCCCTAGGTGGTTTAGTAACACGCCTGGTGGAACTAGAGATAGAGACTGGTGAGGCTCCGGAACCATATGACACAGCTACAGCCGTCGAGGCAATAAAAAGGTTGCGAACTTCGTAACTTGACAGGGGAGTTGGCACTCGGGTAGTATGAGTGCTAGAGCCACGTTTGTGGCGGGTGATATCGGCACTCATTTGCGAGTAGTGCTGATGCACTGATTTCTTTAAGTTTTGTCTAAGTCTTAAGAGGAGTAACTATGTCCGGAAGTATTAAACCGATTGGTGATTTCGTAGTTGTGCAGCAAGAAGCTGCGGAAACTAAAACAGCCAGTGGGCTGTATTTGCCGAGCGCTGCTCAGGAAAAGCCAAAGTTAGCAAAAGTGGTTGCTGTTGGCAAAGAAGTAAAGGAAGTAAAAGTTGGTGACCGCGTAATCTACGGTGGTTACAGTAACACTGACATCAAGCACGATGGTCAGAACTACATCCTTATCAAAGAAGAAAATATTTACGCGACAGTTTAGGGGGAATAGATGGCAAAGAAAGTATTTTACGATGATGATGCACGCAAGCGCGTTTTAGGCGGTGCGGAGATTCTATATAACGCGGTCAAGACTACAATGGGGCCAAAGGGGCGCAACGTCGTTATTAGCAAAAGTTTTGGCGCACCGACTGTTACGCACGATGGCGTGACCGTAGCAAAAGGCGTTGATATTGCAGATATTGATGACGAAACACTGGGTTACAAAGTCGGTGCAGAGTTAATTAAGCAAGCTGCTAATAAAATGAATGATGTTGCTGGTGACGGTACAACCACCGTAACCGTGCTGACCTACCACATCCTTAATGAAGCCAACAAGCTGATTGCTGCAGGGCACAACCCGATGCAACTCCGTAAGGGGTTGGAGGCTGCAGCACAAACGGTGCTCCAGGAACTTGGCGCATTCTCAGAGGATGTGTCAGCCAAAAAGAGTCGCGTTGCAGAGGTTGCGACTATTTCCGCTGGGGATGCTGAGATCGGCAAGCTGATCGCAGATATTATTGAAAAAGTCGGTAAAGACGGCGTTGTAACAGTTGAAGAAGGGCAAGGCTTGGCGCTTGAGAGCGAAGTTGTTGAAGGATTTACCTTTGATCGCGGCTTTGTCAGCCCCTACATGGTGACTGATACTGCCCGTATGGAAGCGGTCTATGATAAACCTGCCATTCTTATTACTGACAAGAAATTAACCTCTATCCAGGAATTCCTACCTGTCCTTGAAAAACTTGCCCAGAGTGGCAAAAAAGACCTGGTGCTAATCGCAGAAGATGTTGAAGGCGAGGCAATGGGAACACTGATTCTAAATCGCCTAAAAGGGGTGTTTAATACCGTAGCCATCAAGGCTCCATCGTTTGGTGATCGTCGCAATGATATCTTGAACGATATTGCAATTTTGACTGGCGCTACCGTAATTTCTGAAGAACAAGGCTACACATTTGAAAACGCTGAGCTTGAAATGCTTGGTTCTGCACGCAAGGTAATTGTGACCAAGGACGAGACGACTATCATCGAG
The DNA here is from genome assembly GCA_964638875.1 of uncultured Candidatus Saccharibacteria bacterium. Classification (GTDB taxonomy): domain Bacteria; phylum Patescibacteriota; class Saccharimonadia; order Saccharimonadales; family JALRHH01; genus JALRHH01. Next base: position 31,305 of record CAZXBL010000003.1, read on the forward strand.
GGTTCTGGTAATCCAGTCGACCTGGAGAACCGTATCGGTCAAATTACTGCCCAGGCAAATGTTGCCACTAGCGAGTATGACCGCGAGAACTTGGAGAAGCGCCGTGCAGCACTGGATGGCAAAGTTGCAGTTATTAAAGTCGGTGGCGCAACCGAAACTGAAATCGAAGAGAAGAAATATCGTGTTGATGACGCAGTTGCAGCAGTCAAAGCTGCTATGGCAGAGGGAATTGTTCCCGGCGGCGGCGTAACATTGATCAATCTGGCGCAAGGGCTTGGTGCCAAGGGTGATGACACTTTTGTGGCAGGGCACACGCTGCTTACCAAGGCACTCGAACAACCATTCCGCATCATTCTGACAAATGCTGGGCTCAACCCTGATGAGTGGCTACCGCAAGTCAAGAGTGGCAAAGCTGGGCAAGGTGTAGATGTTAATGACCCGAGCAAACTTGTTGATCTTAAGACTGCAGGTGTGGTTGACCCTGCACGTGTGACTAAAGAAGCTATCCAGAACGCGGTATCAATCGCAGGAACTAGCATGACAATGGGCGCCCTAGTAGTTGATGTCCCTGAACCAAAATCCCCAGCTCCTGACATGTCCGGAGCCATGGGCGGAATGATGTAAGACGTTAAAGGAACCGAGATAGGTTCCCTCGACGCGCTGGTAAAATGGGGCATTTTGTCAGGCTGCTCCTTCCTGAATATAGAAAACCGGAGTTTCGAAGTAAATTCGAACTCCGGTTTGCTTTTATACCGAGAACAAAGCGCTAGCGGAAAGGGTATAATTATTGTAAAGCATGTGTTTTTGTGGTAGAGTAGTGATAATTAAGGGAGTTCCAAGGATATGGCGCTATTCAGACGAAAAAAGAACGATTCAGTAATGCCCGAAGAAGTTCGTGATTTTTATGCATCAGAACACCGTGATCGCAAGGGTATGGCATGGTTACTCGCAGTTGCAACATTGCTGGTAACATTCCTGATTGCAGCAGCATTGTTTTTTGGCGGTAGATGGGTTTACCGCACCGTTTTCGATAATAACGATGACACTACTACCACCAGCCAAGAAGAAGCAGCCGAAGAAACTAACCCTGCAGAGTCAGCTGAGCCTGCAAAGACAGGCAACAACAGCTCAAACAGCTCTGGTTCATCTAATAGTAGTCCTCCTAGCTCAAACACAGGTACTTCTGGTAGCAGCACCGGAACGAGTTCTACAAACACTACTCAGACCCCAGCCACTGGTCCGTCTGAACTGCTTAATACCGGTCCTGGCGACGAATAACCTCTAAGCCACGCATCACACCCAACCAGCCCAGAACAAGTCTGGTCTTGTAGGGCGTTCTTGGCGCCTAGCACATTTTTCAGCTGTGCTACTCACTTCACCGTACCATCTGTACGGCTTGGTCCATTGCTCGCTGAGAAAATGCACTATGCATCCAAGTGCGAGGCTTACGAGAGCTTGCAATAAATAGGGGCTGAAAAACACAGCCGTTTTTTTGTGACGCAGCTCACAGTAAGTGTCCAGCATTGTCTGGTAATATCTAGCTAGAACACGTGGAGGTGTTACCAGGAAAAACTAATGGGGTAGTAGAGGTCGAAGTTAGTCTATAAGTAGGGGGGTCCCATGCAACCAGTAAACCGACAAGATGTGCAAAACATCGTCGATATCGCGAGAAATCGCATAATGGAACGAATGGTGTCGAGACAAGACCTCAGCCCGATCTACGATATGGTCAAAAACCTTACCGCCCTCCATCAGCAAAGTCAGCAACTCCTTAAACAAGGTGAATACCAACGATCGCAGCTTAGTCGTCGCGTAGTTGCTTTAGAAGAACGTACCATTTCGCTAGAGAATGAAATACGTGCGTTAAGCGTGCTCACGTCTAAACTAATTGACCAACGTTCACCGTTAGTCGCAGCGAGCTCACAGAACCAGATCGACGAGAGAGTAATGCAGCAGCCGGTCCAGTACGCTGGCTACCGTACAGCATAAAAAAAGACCCCTGGAGGGTCTTTTCTATAGCGTCTAATCTTATGGATTAGGAGTGGTGCTGTTGTGTAAAGTAGTTTATCTCATTCACGACGTCTAGCAGTGCTTGCGCACGTACCTTTTCGTCCTCAATTTGTTTAGCAGCGTCATACGCTTGGCGTAATAGAGTTTGGTCATCCGATGCCTGGATCATCATCATGGTGGTACGAAACTTTTCTTCTGGTGCCTGGTCTAGGTGACCAACCAGGGGGCTGAGAGCCTGTAATGCCTCTTGTTTGATGCCAAGGAGGTCATCGTGGCTGCTATCGTCGTTCGCGGGAACCACAGTAGGCACTGGGTCTTGTGTTCCGTCAGGTGTGGGGCCATCTGCAGGCTGATCTTGGGGCACTGCGGCGTTTTCGTCTACTGGACCAGCAGAACCGGGGGCAGGACTACCGCTCTGCTGACCGAAAAAGTCGTTAATCTGGTCATCTTGGTCTTGTCCGAACATCCCACCTCCTAGAGTTTGAACTTGTGTATTCAAATTTATAGATACAGCATAAGCGTTTTTTATCATTCAAGCAAGGTCTCTTCAGGGTATAGTAGTATTGCATACTACTGAAACGAGCGGTACTCGGTAAGAATGAACAAGTTCCTTCTTACCTCCGTGCCTACGTTATAATTAAGTAAACAGTAACTGATGAGGGTTTATATACATGCTTGATGATCTCAAATACATTCACGAACGGGACGCCCAGGATACGCTTGGTATCGCAGAGAAGCAAAGTCAGCAACTACTACTGCAATTTGACTTGCAGGGAAGCAGTGAATTCGGCGAGATTAAAAACATTGTTTACGCAGGTATGGGCGGATCTGCACTTGCAGCCTTGCTTGTTCATACTTGGCCAAAACTGCGCCTGCCATTTGAAGTAGTCCGTGACTATGACCTGCCGGCGTACGTAGACCAATCTACCCTTGTAATCGCAGCAAGTTATTCGGGTAATACAGAGGAAACTCTCAGTGCGTTGGAACAAGCCAAAGAACGAGGTGCCCAAATCGCGGTTATCGCAGGCGGTGGCAAACTTCAGGAGGCAGCAACTGCTAACAATTACCTATATGGCGTCCTGCCAAAGACTGCGCAGCCACGTTACGCAGTGCTGGCTAACTATAAGTTACTGCTAACAATCCTGGCACGGGCAGGGGTTATCGGAAAAGAAGTCATCACCGAGCTTGAACAATCAGCAGTTTTTCTAGCAGAGACAGTCAAGGCATGGCTTCCGACTATACCAGCTGCCCAGAACCCGGCAAAAAAACTTGCGCTGGAAGCTTTAGGCAAATCAATCGTAGTGTATGGTGGCCCGAAACTATTCCCGGCTGCTTATAAGTGGAAGATTAGCTTTAATGAAAATGCAAAACAAGTTGCCTGGGCAGGGCAGTATCCAGAGTTCAACCACAACGAGTTCATTGGCTGGAGCAAACAGCCGGTAGAAAAACCATATTTGGTAATTGACCTGCGTAGTAATCTGGAACATCCGCGTGTCCAAAAGCGATTTGAGGTCAGTGAGAGACTACTTTCTGGGCTGCGACCCGCACCTGAGGTAGTCCAAGCCCGAGGGAGTAACGAGTTAGAACAGCTGCTTTGGACAATCGCTTTCGGTGATTTTGTGTCACTGTATACAGGTTTAGCAAACGGCTTGAACCCCGCGCCGGTGGATCTGGTAGAAAAGTTCAAAGTTACCCTCGATGACTAAGAACTCGCCTCAGAAACCACTCCCAGTCGAAAAAGCACATCTGGCTGCATCAAATTGGTGTTTTGCTTCGCAGCGTATCTACGGATATGCCTTGTCGCAAGAAGATCAATTTTGCACAACCAGAATGCACTTCTACGTCAGAAAGGGGATTCTAAGGTGAGCTCTGACGTTTCTCAACTGGGTTCGATTATGGGTATCTGGGCACACCCAGATGACGAAACGTTTATGGTCGGCGGATTACTGTCGATGGCAGTGGCAAATGGACAAAAAGTTGTCTGTATCACTGCGACAAAGGGTGAGGCTGGTGTACAAGATGCTGGTCGCTGGGCCCCAGAACAGCTCGGCGAAATTCGTGCCAAAGAACTCGACATGGCGCTACAGACCCTTGGTATCATCGACCACCACTGGCTTGATTATGCCGACGGCAACTGCAGTAGCGTCGACGAAACAGCAGCAGTCGAAAAGCTAATTACTTATATTGAACAATACAAACCAGACAGCATTATTACTTTCGCACCGGATGGGTTGACGGGTCACGATGATCATATCGCAGTAGCACGTTGGGCAGTGCTTGCTGCCGAGAAGAGCAGTATCAAGCCGACGGTCTGGTGTGCGGTTCATACTCAAGAAATCTATGACTCTGCTTTCAAGGCAATTCACGATAAGTTCAATGTTTACTTTAATATTGATGTACCGCGGCTGGTACCATTACAAAACTGTAACATCGTGGTAGAACTGCCTGATGAAGTGCTTGATAAAAAGCTGGCAGCGCTACAGGCAATGCCGTCACAATACGAAGCGTTTTTTCAGGGAATTAGCCCCCAGGAAGCAGAGCTAGCCTTCGATACAGAGGCGCTGGTTAAGGCTACTAAATCGGTAGGTCTTTGAGCCCGAGCCGGTACCCTATATAACTCGACACTAGATGAAGCCCAAAATAAATACTAACTACCAATAAAACCAACCATAAGGGTAAGAATGTAAAGGGGAGGGCAAATACGAGCCCGCCGATGATGTAATCGGTCTGGTCGTAAGGGAACCAAGGTTGACCCGATCTAATACCGCGCTGACGTTTGAAAAAGCTCTCAACTGCATCACCAAGCAGTGCCCCGAGGCTCATGCTGGCAGATGTGAGCACAAACAAAACAGTGTTGTATTCTGAAAAGTATGTTTGGCTCAGAATATAACCCGCCAGTGTTCCCATAACAACGCCGCTAACGAGTCCCCGCCAGGTTTTATTTTGCCCCAAAACCCTTTGTCCACGGTAACTCTTACCAAGGTCAAGCGGTGTCTTCCAATCGCGTAGACCGGGTATCTTATTGCTGAAAACAGGCGTCATGTTTGAAACGCCAGCAGGTAGGAAAAAGAGCAGAGCAAATAAGAGGTTCTCCCAGCTCACGATTTCTTCCACTTTTTACGGAATCGATGGTACTTGGGGTATAGCAGCGCACGAGCGCTCGGAGTTCCTGTACGAAGCACGCCGTGATCCAGTAGTGCCACCAGGGTTTCTTTGGTAGGGACCTCTGACAGGGAGCTGAAAGTCTTACTAACACCTTTAATACCGTGTGCATCACTGCTTGCTGCGCCCACCTTTTGGTTTAACCGCGCCCACACAACAGCTTGGCTGCTACGGTTCTGCATGAAAGCTCTGCCGTTGCAGACCTCAATGATATCGATGTAATCGGCAACTTCTTCGAGCGCCCCAGGGCTCATACCTTTCCTGATCGATTCAAAGGGGTGGGGGATGTACACTAGGCCGCCCTGGTCCTTGATACGACGTATGGTATCGAGCGGTGACAGGCCCCCTGGAACAGTTGCTGACAGGTATAATCCGATAATTTCACCGTGAGACGTCATGATTTCTTCACCGACAATAATTTGATCGCCCAGCTCCTTGTGGAGCTCTAGGGCGAATTCAGCGGTGTTGTGATCTGTAACTGCGATCACGTCGAGTATACCCTTGTCCAGGATCTGCTGGTATTGGTGCTTAGTGATACCGCCGTCGGGGGAGGCATCTGAATGGGTGTGTAAGTCAACCTTGAACATATTATTTTGCCTGATCTGATAAGAGATACTGAGTGATTTTTATAAGTCGACCAAAAGCAGTAAAGGTCGAGAATACGGCGATGATTATAACTGCCGGTGCAAGCTGGTTTATAAGCAAACCAACAATTAATATAGTCATTCTGATCTCAAAGCGTAATAAACCGTCTTGGAACAGACGATTGATCTCATTTGGGGTCAGGTCGCGATCGCTAACTGCGGTTTCGCCCTTTGCTTTGACATAGCTAACACACAGACTGGCACCACAGGCTGCTACTGCCCAGACTGCCATTTTAGGGTGAGTACTACCGATTAAACTGTAGGCGACACCACAGTACAGTGCTGTCTCCTTCATACGATCAGTTGTGGCGTCTAAAAGCATACCAGCATTGCCAGCGCGCTTCTGTAATCGTGCCAGTGCACCGTCCAGTGCATCAAATAGCCCAAATACTAACAATAAGCCAGCTGCCCACCAGTGATGATTGGTGGCAATTAAACAAGCAATAGGTACGTGCATGATCAGGGCTACGACAGTAACAGCGTTAGGGCTGAGTTTGCCCCCAGAGGCTTTATTTAGAACTGTGGCCAGCAAAGTCATCCAACCGCGAACTACTGTTCGACAGGCGTCAAAGAACTTGTTTACGAGTTTCATTACCTAACAGTATACCCGAATCAGGAGAAGAATAGGATATAACTACGTTTACAAAGGTCTACTCGGAAAACAGAAGTAAACTTCTGTTTTCCTGCGTGGACCTAGTATACTGGAGGGTATGAAATCTGCACGGGATGCAACGCATTCTCAGGCAACAAGGCGGTGGTCAATGACAACAAAATACGCGCCACCAACCGAACTCTTTATTTATTTCCGTGCCAGTGTGCTCAATCGGCTGTTTGCTCTCCTCCTCATAACTAATACTGTGAGCGTCGTGCTGTTCGTGTTCAGGCTTATTGGGGCAGAGAACTTTCGTTACTGGTTTATGCTGTGGAACCTCGTTTTGGCCTGGTTCGCACCGTTTATCGCGCTGTGGCTAGTAAAACGTCTTAAATCAACTTCGTGGAAACACTGGTCTAATATAGGGCTGACACTGGCTTGGTTACTATTTTTGCCTAATAGTTTTTACATGGTCAGTGATCTCATTCATGTGCAGCAAACAGGGGAGGTAAATATCATTTTTGATGCTGTACTGTTTACCTCGTTCATTTTTAACGGTTTCATTGCTGGTTATATAGGTACGTATTTAATTCACCGTGAGCTCATGAAACGACTTTCGGTACTGAACACTTATCTTGCCATCCTCGGTGTATTTACGCTGAGCAGCTACGCAGTTTATCTAGGCAGAGTACTGCGCTGGAACACTTGGGATGCTCTGGTAAACCCGGCCGCACTCTTGTTTGATATCTCCGATACATTTCTGCGACCGTTGGACCATATGCAAGCGTTTGTTATCACGTTCTCGTTTACGATATTAATTGGCACATTCTATTTACTGGCGTATCAATTGATTTATATACTCCGTTCAGCCAGCCGGTAATCTGTTACAATTGTATTTAATGCAAGAGATCAAACAACTTATTCAAACTGCCTGTGCAGAGCTGTTTGGCGTCGATGTTGACGTGGTTTTGACGCGCCCAGACGAGCAATTCGGTGATTTTTCTACCAATATTGCGCTGCAGCTGAGTAAACAGCTCGGCAAAAACCCCCGTGAAATTGCCGAAGCCATCGCTGTGAAAAGTCGTGAAAACTCCGTGAAAACTGTGAAAAGTATCGAAATTGCTGGCCCCGGGTTTATTAACGTCACCTTAACTAATGAGGCGCTGACTAATTCACTCAGCCATGGCACCAGCGTTTCGATCAAAAGAGACAAAACAGTACTAGTCGAGTACTCTGACCCAAACCCGCTCAAGCCACTACACGCAGGGCACCTCTACACTACCGTAGTTGGCGATGCTATTTCGCGGCTCATAGAACGCAGTGGTGCAAAAACGATCCGGCTTAACTACGGCGGTGACGTCGGTTTGCACGTCGCCAAGAGTATGTGGGCGATTATCAACGCTCTTGGAGGTGAAAATCCCGAAAAACTTAACGAGGTGCCTGAAGCGGATCGTTCTACTTGGCTCGGTGCTTGTTATGTATCAGGTAACAATGCTTACGAAGACGACGAGGCAGCCAAGGCTGAAATCGTTACTATTAACAAAAAAGTGTATGCGCTCCATGCTGCCGGCGACAAGGAATCCCCATTTGCGCAAATTTATTGGACAACTCGTCAGTGGAGCTATGAATACTTTACAGTTTTATATAACCAGCTTAGCGTGTTGCCATTTGACCGATTTATTCCAGAAAGCGAAGTTACACCACTCGGTATAAAGACAGTAAAGGAGCATACCGGCAGTGTTTACAAAGAGAGCGAAGGCGCAGTCGTATTTGATGGGGACGCTCACGGGTTACACACACGTGTTTTCATGAATTCAGAAGGGTTGCCAACATACGAAGCCAAAGAAGTGGGGTTGTTGGAAACCAAATGGAACGACTACAAGTTTGACGAGTCGATTGTCATTACAGCATCAGAACAAGACCAATATATGCAAGTTGTACTCAAGAGTATCGAGCAGTTCCAGCCAGAGCCAATTCAGCGAACCAGACACCTGACACATGGGGTCGTGAAGCTGGCTGGCGGCGTCAAAATGAGTAGTCGTAAGGGTAATATCGTTAGTGCACTTGATATCCTTGCCGCTGCACGCGAGGCGGGGGAAAAGAGTGGTCGTGCTAATGAAGAGACTATTATTCTGGCTGCAGTGAAGTACGCATTTCTGAAGAACCGTATTGGTGCTGATGTGGTTTACGATCCGGAAGAGTCAGTAGCTTTAGAAGGAAACAGTGGCCCGTACCTTCAGTATGCCCATGCTCGTGCACGTAGCATTATTGCAAAAGCCAGCGGTCAGGCAACAGAGTTAAGTACTGATCTGAACTCATCAGAACGCAGCCTTGTTCGTAAACTGACCGAATTTGACGAAGTGGTTAACCGGTCTATCATCGATCTGATGCCCCACCACATCTGTACGTACTTATTCGAACTCGCCCAAGAATTCAATCGCTTTTACGAAAAGAACAAAGTCATTGGTAGTGATCAAGAAGCTGCTCGCCTCAAACTTGTGTCTGAGTATGCAGCCAAATTAAAAGAAGGCCTCGAGCTTCTTGGTATCCACGCCCCAGATCGAATGTAACAATACTTTGTATTGTTGAAACGTGCGGTACTCGAAATAAATAGGTAAACACATTAATTTCTCAGTTCCTACGTTATAGCTTTTTTCTCTCAGATCTGTAAGAATAAGCGTAATGAAAAGCGCTTTAGTTTTATACCCTCACCAGTTATTTACGCCTGAGCATCTGCCGCAAGTTGATACAGTTTTCCTCGTGGAGGACCCTCTATTATTCGGGATGGACCAAGAACACCGAATGCGTCTGCATAAGCAGAAATTGATTCTAATGCGTGCTAGCATGCGCCGATATGCCGAAGAAGTACTGTGGGCCACAGGGCTCAAGGTCGAATATATTGAGCTCGATGTCTTCATGCAGACAAAGGATCTACTAGACAAGGTTCGCAAGTTTGACCGAACATTCATGTTTGATCCG
>CAZXBL010000004.1:0-6485 GCA_964638875.1 uncultured Candidatus Saccharibacteria bacterium
ACAAAGCCACGCACAGGAGTTTGCTGCGAGCATGGTTGTGGTATATATGGCTTTTGCCATATTCCTGGTACGATCACCAATATATTGCAATAATATAGTCTATGTGGCATTATATATTCCTATGACAGAGAATAACCCAGCACAGTTTTGCGAAGATTGCCCATTTGTGCCTAGCGGAGTAGTAGCAGAAGTGACTGCTGTTGAGCTTATGACTCCTGGTGAAATTCGCCGACATCAGTCAACTGGACAGATAAAAAATTTCCCTGGTCCAGTTGAGAGGTCGACTGCAAGAGTCATTTCAACTGCCCTTCGCTCATCCAACCCAGCGGTAGACGTAGGTGATGAGGCTGAATTATTTGTTGTAAGCAACGGTAACACCTCTAATGACATCAAAGAGGCCATTCGGAACTGCCCAAATCCAAAAGTTGGCAAGTTTGCGAAGGTACTAGGTTCAAAAGGTTTGTGCCAAGCCATGCAAATTAGATAGCTGTTGCATAACAATCAGTTCAGTTTTTAAGTGGTTCCAGTTCACCCTTATACTTTCACCAACTGGTGAATTAATAGCCTATTATCTGGGCTTTTCTCTGTATTAACCCTTAAGCTATATATTTATACACAAGTATATTGACAAAGTAACAAGCATATGCTATTATGTGTGTAATGCAGTATAAAAGCTGCGGTAAGGTTAAGGAGATTTAAAGAGATGAAGAAATTAGCAATTGCTGCTACTGGCGTTGTACTCGGATTGGCTGTTCTTGGATTTACAGCTTTCTCTGGTAACAATACTGCTGAAGCAGCGCAATGTAAGGTTACTGCCGATGTTCCAAATATCGGTACTAAAATCAAAGAGGACCGTAAGTGGACTCAAAAAGATGGTCGCGCATACATCGTTGTTGATGTAGAGGGTAAGGGTTGTAAAGCACCTGTATCCGTTGCTTCTTGGAAAGCACCAGCTGCTGATGGCCGCCCATTTAGCGAACAAGTATTCTTTAAGGGTCACTCAAAGACTCTTGGTGAAGGTCGTCACTTAATGAGTGTTGACAAGCCAGAATGTTTCTTCCAGGTTGACCTTGTACACGGTTTAGACCCACACCCGGGTGGTAAGCGTGGTCCTAACTATGGTGACTTATTTATCGCCGGTGCAATCGGTGGTAATAAGAAGTGTGCTATGCCAAATACTGCCTGTGAAAGTCTTGCTGTGACAAAGCTTAGCCGAACTACTTTCCGTATGACGGGTAAAGCAACTATTGAAAACGGTGCCGGTGTACGTGCGTACATATTTACGGTTACTGACAAGAACGGCAAAGTTGTTAAGACACAGGATGTTCGTAGCAACGCTGCTACTGCAAGCTTTGTTTACCAACAGGCTACACCAGGTACTTACAATGTAAGCCTGAAGGTTCTTACTAGCGAAGGTGACAAGACAAGTGCTGCTTGTAAGGGATCATTCGTTGTTAAGCCACCTACTACACCTGGTACTATCGAAGTTTGTGAAATCGCTACTGGAAAGATCGTAGAGATCAAGGAAAGCGAAATGAGCGACAAGTACACAACTGATGTTACTAAGTGTATCCCTGGAACTCCTGAAAACCCTACTACTCCTGAAGCCCTACCAAACACAGGTGCTGGCGCAGTAGTCGCAATCTTCACTGGTGTGACATCACTCTCAAGTGCTGCATACTACTTCATCAGCCGCCGATTCGCTTAAGAATCAGTAACTGATGACCCCTCAAGGACCGCTTGTAATGAGCGGTCCTTTTGCTGTAAATAACACCCTATTACTGAAGCGTAAGCAGGAATATAATAGTAGTTAGCTACGGGAGCATGAACCACACTTGGTCATAGTTTCTGAGCCTACAGATTAGCAAACATACTTCGGTCACTGTGCGCTACATATACAAATGACTAACACTATCGAAACGCTACTGAGCGGATCCGTTTCTAGCATAGATTAGTCCTCTCATCCTCACTCCGCTCAACGGCTACAACACTTGTGGACGTTCTTCTATTTATCTCAATAAATCTTAGGAGGAGGCGTATATGACACGCACTATCAATCAATCTGTTAACGTAACCGGCTACTACTTTGCCAAGGGGCGTACTTTCCCTTCCCGTATCCAGTACGGCAACAAAGAGCTGTATTTTGAGCCAACCGGACTACGCTGCCTGGTGAAGAAAGGCCAGGAGATGTTTGAAATCTTCAACATGAGCGACGGCCGCGACCAGTACCGCCTCAAATTCGAGCCTCTCGCCCGCAATTGGACCCTGTTAACTCACCAACTAGGTGTATAGCATTTTAGTTGCTTATATGGTATAGTCTAGCTCACTTATGGAAGTGAACCGGAAAGAAACACTTAGACCCCGCCGATCCAAAGGGCATTATCTTAGGTTGGTTGGCGGCGCCGCTACGTTAGCGGTAGGCATGAGTGTGGCGGCTATTTATACCGTAGAGACCCCGATCGATAAGTATAAAAATAACTTTACAGACGACGGCAAGTGTCTAGACGGGACTGTTTATGATGAAGAAAAGGGTGCCGATGTAACACTTGAGACTGAGAATGGTGCCCAGGTGGTCCGTGTGGTGCCCGACGCTGCTAACACTCATACCCCTGCAGTTTTGTATATCACTGAAATAGATAAGGGCTGGTTTGGTTTTGGCGACCACCAAACAGGCATATATCTAACTGAGAAGAACTGCGAAAACGTCCCGGACGGCTACTAGGCTGGTCTAACTGCAGGTAAATCGTCCCACTCACTGACGTAGCGGGGGCTGCGTAGTTTGCGCTGTGGCTGCCATCTGACAGCTATGTCTTCGGCGGCATAACGAATTTTATGGGCGCCATACTTATTATTAATCGCATCTACTGCCTGCATGCGTTGTTTTGCTATGTCATGACTCTGGACGTCAGTGATACCGAGTAAATCTGTCTGTAATTGCCAATCAGGTACGAAATCGTGCAGTAATATACCCGCGCGGTGGTACGAAATACTTGGCTGATAGATATCCCTGAATAACTGCGTCAATGTCTTGATAAGCGTCTCTGTGTCGGCAGTTGGTTGGTTGAATTTTACTTCCCTGGACCACGTAGCATAGCCTGGCTTGTGTTTGTCTGTGGTAGCAAACATAGAGACGCGGCAAGTTAACTGGTGACTCCTGCGCAGTTTGAACGCCCCACGCGTTACAAAGCTGGCAATTGCTGCCTCTACCACGGCGCTATCACGGGTGTCTTCGCCGAAAGTACGGGTGACGGAGATGCTTTTTGGCAGCCTACCCTCCAGCTCCAACGGAAAGCAGCTAATGCCGTTCAGTTCCGCAACCAACTGCCTCCCATGGATGCCCATGAGTTGCTGCATATGCCGCGGGCTGGCATCAGTAATGGCTAGAGCGTTCCCCAGCCCTTCGCCCCTCATTTTAGGTGCCAGACGCCAACCAATACCCCAGATATCCCCCACTACCGTTTTAGCCAGGTGCTCACGTGATTTATCTCTGTCAAACTGTGAAAACTCCGACATTTCATGGTTTTCACGACTTTTCACGAGTGACAGTACGCCACCCAATTCAGGGTCCTTTTTAGCACGTAAATTAGCCAATTTAGCGAGTGTCTTAGTAGGCGCAATGCCGATTGATACAGGGATACCAACCCAATCAAAAATGAGTTTACGTATCTCCCGCCCCCATTCCTCGTAATCCGCAATGGGCAAAGTGCTCAGATCTAGAAATGATTCATCAACTGAGTAAATTTCGATCTTTGGTGTGATAGATGTCAGCAGCGCGGTAATGCGGCGTGAAACATTGCCGTATAGTTCAAAGTTGGCACTGAATTTGACCACCTGGTGTCGTTCAAACAGATCTCGGTATTTGAATGCGGGTGCGCCCATGGGGATGCCAATTTCCTTCGCTTCGGCGCTGCGTGAAACTGCGCAGCCATCGTTACTACTCAGCACAACGACTGGTCTGCCTTCCAGGTCAGGTCGAAATAACCTCTCGCAGGATACAAAGAAGTTATTACAGTCTATGAGTGCGAATACAGGCGGACGCTTCATCGGATGTCCTTGAAGATGTGGGTGGTGCTGGTGACCATCCCCCATATAGTTGCTTGTTTTGGCACTTGTGACAGGTGGCTCAGCATGAACACGTCCTCGTGCCACCAGACAACGATATCATTCTGATGCGCGGTTAAAGAACGGTCGATAATGGCAATATCGCCGTTAAAAATGCCTAGGTGTCGCCACTCGTTCCCCTGCACGCGCATCATATAGCTGCTAGCGCTATGCGCGATTAGTAACTGGTTAAGATCGAGGTCCTTCAGACTGGCATCTATCGCCGGATTAGGAAACCCAGTATGTACAGCAATCCCATCCTGGGAGACCCCTTTGTGATATATGTTTTGAGACTCCATAAAACTACCCTTCCAACAAAAATTAAGAGATATAAATGATTTAGATTGGATCCATTGGTATGGATAGAGCCGTTTGGTAACGACAGGTAGTTATAAAGTCTGTGCGGAGGAATCACTAGGTGAAGCCCACACATGGCTACAAATAGTATATCACTGCTATTCTGGCAGTTCTAAGTTCTCGATGGTTCTGCCTGCAGGCTCGGTTGCTGGCATTGGAGCGCGAGGACGAACACGTCGCTTTTTACTGGGTCTACTTCCCTTAGGGGCATCAGGCAGTGAAATAGGCACAGTTTGAGGCAGAACTGCTTCCCCTCTCGCTGCACGGGCATAAAATAACGGAGGTATAAAGGAGTTCCAAAGTGCAGGATTACTTAGACTAAATGAACCATCATATTCCATTAGGCTATCGCACGGTTCGAAGCGTTTATTAACGGTAACTTCGCTTTTTCTGAAATGCCACCATGTAAGAAGTTTACCTGCTTTTACGGCAGCAAGCAGCTGGTTGTTATACCAATTTGCTGCTTCAACACGACCGCTGTTCATAAGTGTTAAGGCTAGGTCTGCGTGTACCACGGGTACTTTGCCGCGGACAGATGGACGGTCTGATCTTAGTGGAAAACTCATGTCCACGACCTGTGCCTTTATCTCGTCAGGTGCTTCACCTACCGGCAAGGTTTTAACTCGAGCGTAGCCATCAATAAGCCCGTAACGGTCATCCAAGTCAAATGTCCCCGAATTGAGATCAAAAGTGGAGAGTAGTAACTGCTGAGCTACTATGCCACCACATGCCCTACCATATTCACTAACCCTACAAGGTCGGTTGATTGTTGCGTAATCGTTCTCGATGGGCAAGGCTTCTCGAGATTCATGTCATAAGGACAATCTCTCATGACATGAAGTATAACATTTTAGCGGGTTTTGAATTGGGTGAGGAATTCTACGAGTTGGCGTGGGGTCATTTCTGCCTTCACCACGTAGGCGTCGGCTTTTTCTTCTACGGCCAGGCGGTTTTCTTCGCTTTGTTCTAAGTTGGTGGCAATAATTATCTTGGCCTTTAACTTTGGCGCGCTTGGTGCTCGTAGCTCATCCAGGATATCGAGTCCGGTCATGTTCGGCAGCATGATATCAAGCAAAATGATGTCATAGGAATCGGTCTTGGCTTCTTTTAGTGCCTCCAGCCCATCAAGGATGGTCTTGACCTCGTAGCCTGCCTTAACAAGTGCGCGGTTGTACAGTTCACTAATGAAGTGTTCGTCCTCGACGCAGAGTACTTTGATACCGTTTGGTTTTACTTTTTCCATATATTTATACTATCATCCTATCTTCGGTACAGAGAGTGGTTTTTGATCCAACCGTGGGCGTTACGGGTTATTTCGTTATTCTGGCTGTCCTTGAGTTCCCCAGCGAGGTTTGTGTATGGCTGCAGAGTAAAACCAAAAGTACTACCCTCGCCTTCCTTTGACGAAGCCCAAATTTGCCCACTGTGTGCGTCAATAATTGATTTACTAAGGTATAACCCTAAACCAGTACCACTAACTGAGGCACGGGTGCGGTGATTGCGAGAAAACTTCTCGAACAAGTTGGGTAATACACTGGTCGGGATGCCGCCGCCAAAATCTTGCACCGTGGTCTCTACCAACCCATCTTTGTTAAGGCTGGATTCAATGACAATTTGTTTACTCTCGCCGCTATATTTGATCGCGTTTTCAAGAAGATTATTGAACACTTCGTAAATACTGACTGGATCAACGGCAACCGTCGGAAGATTTTTAGCCACATTAACCTCGATGATCTTGCCACGAGTTTTGGCACGGAGTTGGGCATCGGCTATGCTCTCGGTCAGCACTTCTTTCCATGGCTTTTCTATGAGATGGAGGGATAGCTGGTTATGGTCAATACGAGCAACGTTCAGGATGTTACTAACAAAGCTACTGAGATGTTTGGCGGCGATTTCCATTTTGACGATAAACTGTTTCATTTCATCGTCCAGTTTGTCTCCAACCTCTTCCTCTAATACCTCTATGTAGCCCCGAAGCATGGTGATAGGTGTACGCAGTTCATGAACTGCCAGGGCAACGAAACTAA
>CAZXBL010000004.1:6495-12571 GCA_964638875.1 uncultured Candidatus Saccharibacteria bacterium
AAGTTGGTCGTCATCCTGATTTTAGCGATCCGTACGATCGAACAGCGTAACGATAAACTCTGCCCCGCTGGCGTTGTCGCGGTTGTAGTAGGCGGCAATGTCGCACTGACGCATCAAACTGTCATCTTCCTTAGATAAGACGTGGACACGCTCCCAATATACGGTGTCGGTCACTTTGCTCTTCTGACATTCTTCTACCCACGCATCCAGTGTATGTTCGCTGGGGAATTCCAGACGTAGGTTATCGAAAAGTGATTTACCAAACAGTTCTGCGCTGCTGGTTTTACAGTAATCAAGCGCTGAGTTGCTGGCATTTGTGACGATTAAATTCTTGTTAAATACAAAGAGTGGTAACGGCATGTGATTAACCACATTTGCAGACTGAATAACTTGTTTGCGGTGCTCGATCAAATCTTTACTATTTTCTTGGCTGGCGAACTGATACACCTGCAGAACGATATGAGTCACTAATTCCCGGCCTACCCTTAGCTTATCGAGATTTGGAGCCGGTGTGGAATGGTGATCGGGGTCTATATGTAGGACTGCTTGCCAAATTGTTTTGACGGGCAAGAGTGCACTTTCTGCAGCGGTGCCAGAAGATATTATGGATAAAACAATAACTACCGCTGCAGTGATGGCGGCTGTTACCGCCATTGATACATCTAACGAAGTGGTAAGAAAGGCGTATAGCCCGGCAGATATGGCGCCAATAAGAAGCATGGATGCCAGCACTGGTAGCTGTACCTGGCTCTTTAACTTCTTGAAATCATCCACCCTTATTAATTCCCTGCCCTCGCCTTACGGCCTGAACGTTACGTTAGTTGCCAGCCCGGTTGCTGTAATCCATGTTTGACCG
This sequence comes from uncultured Candidatus Saccharibacteria bacterium, assembly GCA_964638875.1. Taxonomy (GTDB): domain Bacteria; phylum Patescibacteriota; class Saccharimonadia; order Saccharimonadales; family JALRHH01; genus JALRHH01. Next base: position 7,352 of record CAZXBL010000004.1, read on the forward strand.
GCGTTAAGCGGGATTGCCTTGCCTGCTGCATCTTTGAATGTAATTTGTGCCTTAGGGCTAGTCTTTTCCCAGATTACTTCGGTCACGACTCCATCCTGGAAAATATAGGCTGTTCCTGAGCCAATGGTTTGGTAGGTAGAATGCACACGGTCAGGATGTATGCCGTATGCCGTCACGAGCGCAACAACGACTTTAGGTGAAATCTGTTCTTTTGATCGTTCGTCGAGGTGTGGCTTGCCGGCAAGAACGCGTTTATAGCTATTGCTTGCAGCATCGTAATCGTAGTGTATGTCGTACAGTGCGCCAGAGATCTTTACGTCAACGCCACGGGCGGTTGGTGCAGCGCTGGCAGCTTCGGCCTTACGCGGGAATCCTGTAAACTTACTGCTATTCAACCCCTTTGAACGTGCCAAACTGGTCATACTGCCAAGGCTTGTGTATAAATTGTGTGGAGCATAACGGTTGCTGACGCGCTGGTATGACCCGCCATTAGCAAACTGGTCAAGGTCTTTGACTCCTTCTGCTCTGATCTTGTTGAGTGCCTCTGCACTACCGCCTGCGTGCGCGATTCCTGCGTCGAAGCCTTGTAGCCAATCAACGTAGTATGGGCGGACAGATCGGACTGGGCCTACATATTCAGGCTGTTCTTCTTGAAATAGTGCCAAGAATCGGGTAATGCCTCCTTCGGCGATCGCTTCAAACACCACGCCTGCCTTATTAAGACCAGATTGTGGGCGGGCATCAGGGCTGTTTTCAATCATTATTCCAGTTACGGGCAACTCACTTTGTTCCTTGCTGACAGCTAAGCCAGTTAGGGGTGAATAGATAATTGTTTTGACAGGTTCTTTGGCCTCTTCTTTTTTCTCTGCTGGCGCTGCGGCTGGTGCCGGTTTTTGTAGCATTTGGTAGGCTGCACCAGAGCCACCAATGAGCAAAATGATACCGATAATAAGTATGATCTTGTTACGACGGCTAAGGTCCATGAACCATTCCTTGGGGCTGCGTTTTTGCTTATTATTGTCCGCGGAAGCAAAGCTAGGCTTAGCCTTTGGTAGCTCAGTATTATCGATTTCTATGTTTTCTACCTCTGTACTTGCTATCTCTTCGGGGGTTCGGAAGGTTGGCTCACGGTCCAAGGCTTTATCAAGTGTTTTGCGTTTTGGTTTTGGGGTACCACCAGTGTTTAGTCCATCAATCATAACCGCTATTGTACAGGTAACAGCCCTCCTGAAACAACCCTAACTGGACGTGTCTATTTGTTAGTCTTGCTGGACAGTATTGATGTAGATTCTACTTTCGGTTGGATAAGACAAATAAGGGATATTAGTGAGGAACTACGGTCACCCGTACTGTGTCTACAGTGGGATAGCTTCTACTGATTCGTCTACCTCGTAGTGTTTGACCCATAGGAGTGCGACAATAGAAGTTATTAGTGGGAAAAAGGACGCAACTAAGAGTGCATCGTGGAAGCCATTTACCTGGGCGTATGCTGCGAACTGCCGCGGGGCGTCAGTAGTATTAAGGATTGCGGCGTTCTCCTCGAGATATGATTTTATGCCTGCAGTTGTAATACCAGACAAAATTGCCAACCCTAACGCACCACCAATCTGTTGCGAGGTGTTGAGAATGCCGGATGCCAACCCAGATTCACGGTGCGGTACACCAGATGTAGCTGCAATAGTAACTGCAATAAATACCTGACCCATACCAAGTGCCATGAGGATCAAACCTGGGAAGACGTCCACCCAGTAGCTGCCGCCCACAGATAGGTGTGACAGATAGAACAGCGCTCCAGCAACAAATAGCGGTCCGGTCACCATCGGGATCTTGTAGCCGATTTTACCGACGATCTTGGACATTACTGCAGAGATCATACCAATTACAAATGGCACTGGCAGGAAGCTCAAACCCGTTTGGACTGGTGAGTAGCCGAGAATGGTCTGGGTGTAAATTGATACAAAGAAGAACATTGCAAACATGGCTGCCATCATCGGTAACTGGGCGATATTAGCCGCAGCTACGTTCCCAACACGGAAGATGTGTAATGGCATAAGAGCATGTTTACTGCGAGACTCGTTCCAGAGGAAGAATGCTAATAGTGCAACTGCTGCTGCAAGGAATCCAACTGTAGAACTATCGCTCCACCCCTTTTCAGGTGCCTGGGTGATTGCATAGACCAACGCAATTAGACCTGTTGTGACACTTATAGCACCTGGAAGGTCGAGCTTTTTATGATCAAGGTCGGCTTTGCTTTCCGGAACGTAATGCTTTGCGGTCAAGAACAATGCGATTCCGACAGGAACATTTACAAAGAAGTTCCAACGCCAATCAAGATATTGCGTCAAAATACCACCAAACAGTACGCCGGTAGCTGCACCTCCCGCCGCAACAGCACCCCACACGCTAAGAGCTTTTGCTCTCTCTTTGCCCTCTTTGAATGTCGTAATGATAATCGATAAAGCGGCCGGTGACATAAAGGCAGCGGCCAGTCCCTGGAGCGCGCGGAAGCCATTGAGCATCTCGCTATTCTGGGCGGCACCACAAAGTAGTGACATCGCCGTAAACAGAGCCAACGCAAACATAAATACCTTTTTACGACCGTATAGGTCCGCGGCACGACCGCCAAGCAGCAGGAAGCCACCGAATGCTAAGGTGTAAGCCGTCACGACCCATTGAAGGCTGCTTTCACTGGCATAACCGAGACTGGTGTAAATTGACGGCAACGCGACGTTTACGATGGCTGTATCAAGTACCACCATGAACTGGGCGGCAGCGACGATCAGTAAAATATAATTTTTGTGCAGGACTTTTTTGACCATACGAACCCCCACTTTCTGAAGTTACACTTTAATTCTTTACTTAGTATAGTATCAGACTGCTAATTGTACTGCCAACTTAAAATGCGGCCAGTTGAGCGTCAATGCGGCGCATTACGGTTTCTTTCCCGAGTACTGACAGGCTATCTGCGAGCCCAGGGCTTGCTGGTGCTTGTGTAGTGGCAATTCTGATGAGGCTAAACAAGACACCGGGCTTTTGACCAGTAGTTTCCAGGAGGTTATTTAACCTGTCGGTAAGATCGTCGACAGCGAAACTACTCTGCTCAAGGCTAATTCGGGCTGAGTAAAGGAGATTCTTCAGCTCATCAGTAGAAAACTTTTTAAGCTGCTTGTTACCGGTTATGAGTTCGGAATTAATCGGTAAATCGGTGAAAAAGAAAGTGGTGAGTTCGGGTAGCTCCGCAAAGTATTTGAGCCGTTCCTGGACGAGCCCAAGTACCTGTTTCTTATACTCCTCGCTTGCCTCTTTCGCCTCTGGTGGCCAAAATGCTTGACAGTGGGTGTATATAGTCGGCATGTCAAGCGAGCGAATAAAGTGGCCGTTCACCCATTCAAGCCGCTTCTCGTCGAACAGCGCACCGCTGCGTCCGATACGGGCGAGTGAGAATTTACTGATCAGTTCATCAGTTGTGAAAACTTCCTGCTCAGTACCGTCGTTCCAGCCCATGGTAGCGATAAAGCTACGCAACGCTTCCGGTAAAAAACCGTCACGGATATAATCGAGCACATCTTTGGCACCATCGCGTTTGCTCAGCTTGCGCTTGCCACCCTCTGCCAAAATGTGTGGCATATGTGCCAGGATTGGCGGAGTAATTTGTAGTGCTTCGTAAAGGTTGAGGTAGTTAGGGACGCTTGCTAGGAATTCTTGACCTCTGAAAATATGACTGATTTCCATTTCTGCATCGTCCACTATGTGACAGAAATTATAGGTTGGAAAACCATCAGATTTGATCAATACAAAATCGTCGATAACTTCTGGACCCGTTTTCATATCGCCCATAACGGCATCTTGCCACTGATAAGCTTTAGGATCAGATTTAAATCGTAGCGGTGTGGTACCATCCCAAACTGGTGGGTTTTCGGGGCGATGATTTCGGTATAGGAAAGGGCGCTTTTCTGCACGTGCTTGATCACGGAAGGCTTGGACTTCTTCCTGGGTGTAAGGGTCGGCGTAGGCACGACCACTTTCAACGAGTCGTTGTGCCCACTGCTTATAAATAGCTAGGCGCTCACTTTGGACGTATGGGGCATGCGGTCCGCCAATATCCGGTCCTTCGTCATATTCTAGGCCGAGTTCGCGCAGACTTTCCATGAGATGCTCGCGGGCGCCAGCGACTTCCCTTGCCTTGTCGGTGTCTTCGAATCGCAAGATAAATTGACCACTTTGTTGCTTGGCAAGTAACCATGCAAATAGTGCAGTACGGACACCGCCTACGTGAAGTAAGCCTGTCGGGCTAGGCGCAAAACGAGTACGGACAGTTTTAGTCATTAAATATAGTCTAGCACACCCCTGTTATTATTACAGGCTGTCGGCTATTTTGAGAAGCTGGTCACTATTGAGGTTAGCCTTACCATCAATATTGAACCAAACGCCACCATCTACCCATGTAGCCTTATTGCCCTCATAGATGTAGATAGTACGCCCATTGGCCTGGAAAGTCTGGTAAGGCTGTTTTGTTGTGTTGACGAAGTTTTCTAGTAGTGTTTCGCTGTTCCATGATGAGTTCTTTTGCACGACATTAAAAACGCGGTCGTCGCTATTGGACTTGTAGTTTAGGGTTACTTCACCGCTGTCATATTTAATCGGTCCAGATAGGCTGAAACCAGATGGTTGGTATGCGGGCAGACTGGCGCTGAGACCAGCGCGTGCTGAGGCGACTTTCATGGCAATCTCCGGCATGTTTTGATATGCCAAGATGCTGCCGACCGCTAATACTGCCAGTGTCATACCAGAAAAGGTTACCAGTCGTGGGCTGACGTGTAATTTCTTGGCAATACGGTGGTGAACACGAGGTTTTTTGAGCTTTGGAGCCTCATGACTAGAGGCATTTTCGATTGCTTTTTGGAAAACGGCTTCTTTTTTACTTTGTACAGTTGGCTTACCTGTCGGCGCAGTGGTAGACCCACTAACCTGTGCGATGGTTTTTAAAGGAATCGGGGCTGGTTTAACGGGTACGACCTCAGACTGAATATTTACTGGGGTTTTACCGAACTTGCTAATAAGATTACTTTGGGAAATATGAGTTGCGCGGATAGCACGACCAGGTTTGACTGTTTCGATCCTTGTCTGCTGTGGTGCATGTGTGGCGTGTGCTATGGGGGCGGCAACCTTGGAGTGAATCTTCACCGGAGCAGCTGGCTTTGCAACCACTTTACGCATCAA
>CAZXBL010000004.1:12581-37493 GCA_964638875.1 uncultured Candidatus Saccharibacteria bacterium
GATTTCTGTGTAGACGCGTGAACGTTCTTTGAGATCACCTGTGGTTGTTTTTGTGTACCTGGACGACGACTGAAACCATCGAGATGTCTTGGGCCGGCTGATGCTTTACGTGAGGATACAGTACTTGTAACGGGAACAGGCTTGCCGGTTGTAGCATCGTATCTCTGTCCGTTTAGCTCAATGACGTGTTTCGTCACTTGTCCCCTACCTTAAGCGCTTTAATTGTGTATGCATATAGTACTCCGTGAAGGGGAGTCTTTGCAAGATGTTTTCGTAAAATATTTTACACAATTATGTGTGGTAAGTTAGGCGCGCAAGCCATATACCATTGAACATCAATCATACTACATGATCTGACACTTCTCGCCTCACCTTGACGACCAAAAGCTTTCTTTCCTTATTCGACATATACCGATATGTCTTACTCGGATAAGAAAGCTTTTGATTCGCCAATGCATAGCCGAAGAAGATGAAGATATGTAGTATGATTGATGTGATGGATTTCCTTGATCCCCAGAAGAAACGCCAACACACTATAAAGCTGTACATCGGTTATGCATTGATAGGTACAGCGCTTTTTCTGGCATCACTACTCTTGTTATTCGCTGCGTTTGGCTATGGCATTAATCGCAGTACCGGTGAAGTCATCCAAAATGGTTTGTTATTTGTAGATGCACATCCTGAACAAGCAAGTATGTATATCAATGGGCAGGACCGAGGCCAAACTGATGGTCGTTTTGTGTTGGAGGCTGGGAATTATAATTTGGAGCTAAAACGTGATGGATATCGTAACTGGAAGCGAGATTTCACCCTAGAGGGCGGCAATATCGTCCGGTTGGTATACCCGTTTATGTTCCCTAATAAGTTAACGAGCACTGATATTCAAACGTTTACCACACCGCCCGATATGGTGTCAGAATCCCCTGACCGCCGGTGGATAGTGATGCATGACCAGACAAACCCAACGCAATTTAGGGTACTGGACACCAGTAGCAAAGAGCTGCCTACTGAAACCCTTTCTATCCCTGCAGCAGTGCTGGGTAACCACGCTGGTACCAACGCCATGGAAATGGCAGAATGGTCTACTGACAACCGCCATGTCTTGGTAAAGAACAGCTATCCAGGCGGTTACGACTACATCGTTTTTGACCGCGAAGAACCTGCACAGTCGCTTAATATCACACAAGTCTTCGGTAAAGCCTATGGCAATGTCACTTTGCGAGACAAAAAGTTTGATCAATTGTACTTGCACGATACAGCTACAGGTGATTTGCTCACCGGCGATTCCAAGGCTAAGACACAAACCAAGGTTTTAGAAAAAGTCGTAGCTTTCTGGCCGTACAAAGACACTACACTGCTGTATACCACTAATAGTGACATTGCGGTTGATAAAAGTTTATTGCGCCTCAAGGACGGACAGGTTACCTACACTATCCGTGAACTGGCGAGAAGTGAGGCATATCTACTTAATATGGCAGAGTTCGATGGTGACACCTACGTGATTGCTTGTGCAACCATAGATGGCAAAATATACATCTATAAGAACCCGGTAGCTGCTTTGAAGCAAACACCTAAGACTGAACTTAACGCATCAATATTAATGAAGCTAGACAAGCCACAGTACCTGTCATTTTCTAACAATGCACGTTTTACGAGCATCCAGGCTGGTTCGCAGTTCGCTGTATATGACTTCGAGACAGAGCTGCAGTACAAATATGACACCAAGGTTGTGGTACCTGCAGGATACAAGGCAAAATGGATGGATGGTCACCGCCTGATGTTAGTAGGAACCGATAACAAAATGACGGTCTTTGATTACGATAACTTAAATCCTCAAACACTCGTGACAACAAACCCTGCCTTTATACCGATGTTTGACCGCGATTACGACCGCCTCTACACCGTGGGTCCCACTGTCGCAGATGCCGCTAAGCAAGGTCTTACCTGGACTGACCTCAACCTCGGCGAAGAGTAACCAGTAACCACGCACCAGCCAGCATGCTCATGAGCGGAGCCCATGACCCGCTAGCTTCTTAGCGCCCAGCACATTTTTCTCCTGCGATACTCCCTTCACCGTATAGTTAGATACGGCTCGGTCCGTTTCTCGGAGAGAAAATGCCCTGGGTGCTCAAGGCGTGTATGGACAGCCCAAAGTAATCAAACATGCTCGACGAAATAATTGAGACGCCGTATAATGATTAGTAATGAAGGACGATAGTTACGTGGATGCTCTGTTGGAGGAAATTCGCGACCAGAATAAGGTCGTAATGGAAGCTGTCAGCCAAATGAAAGAACAGATGGTTGCACTGGCAACTAAAGATGACTTACGAAGAGTTGCAGATGATGTGACAACAATCAAAACGGTTCTGACCGAGACAAACGAAGAGCTCGCTGACCACGAACATCGTGTGACCTTACTCGAACAAGCTGCTTAGGCTCGATCTGTCAGCATTTTTAGCTAAACCAGTTCTTAATTCTTTGCCAGAGAGTTATAGAGTTGCTGGGGAGTTCATCTGGAGTTTCTGATTGCAGCCCTGTGGCGGAACTGGCGACATTCCCACTTGGGTCTGGTGATATCTGTTCGCCAACCACTACAAGACGGTTTAGACTGGTGCCTGGTGGATCACAGGTAATCAAGGTAAATGTGCTGGGTTTGTCAGGATAAGCTGGGTACAGTACGGATACTTCACTTGGGCTGACAACTTTTTTATCGAAGACTTTGTATACGTAGCGCTTCCCGTCTTTCTGGACATAAAATGTGTCGCCACTCTCTAAGCGTTTCAGCAGCACAAACGCAAACTTATATTTACCCTGGTTTAGGATATTATTGGCAGAGTGCCCAAAGATAACACCATTGCCAATTTCACCGGGGTTGGATGTGGTGGGATAATGAACGACACCCTTCTCTAGGGCGTTCTGAATAGCCGCTTCATCAATAGTTGGCTCCTCAAAATCTATAGGTATCTCTACATTGATCTTTGGAATGATAATTTTAGGCTCAGGTCCGACTGCTGTGGTTGAGGGGTCAATAATTATAGGAGTAGAACTGACCGCGCGAGCGGGTGTAATGAAGGGTGCAATGAATCGTTCATTGAAAAAGCCGAACAAAAATATTGTTAATGTAATAATGCCCATACTGAGACCAAACAGTATCGACTGCATGTGGTGACTGCGCTTAGCTTTGCCGCGGGCGGTAACTTTGCTGAGCAACTGTTCTTTAACAGCGCCTACAGTCCGATCATCAGCTTTTTTGGTGCTAGAATTGTGTGGCTTGGTTGTGTGATGTTCGGGGGGCTTATCTGCTGGCTTCGAAGACGCAGCAACTTTCTTTTGCTGTTCGTGAACGCCATAAAACTCCTGCCAAACTTGGTGCTTCTCATCGTCAGGTAGTCCCGTGTAGTATGCGTGCCATTGAGTCTGTATCTCTGCGAGCGATTTGCCAGAGTGACTCAGCTCGTACATAAACTGCTGATGCTTAGAACGGTGCTTCACTTCTTCTACCTCGGCAATTTCTTCCTTGGCACCCGGTTCGTCTGCGTACAAGTCGTTTAATTTCTGGCGGATAAGGTCAGCCGCTGGGTTAACTGCGTCCGTGCGGGTGTCGTGTCCAGGCAATGGCTGCACTACCTTCCTGCTCTGTTTGGAAGGTTCTGATGGATCTGTTTGACCAGAGGAATTATTTGCAGCGCTCATAGTGTAATTCTTATGCGTCTATTATAGCCTATTTCCCTCCGTTCCACTTCTATAGTAAAATGATGCCTGATTCTTGAGTAAGCCGCGGTGGTGGAATTGGTAGGCAATTACTGCTCAAGAGCAGTAATCTTTAAAAGCAAATGATGGGCGAGTGGCGGAATTGGTATACGCGCGTGACTCAAAATCACGTTCTTCACGGATTGAGGGTTCAAGTCCCTCCTCGCCCACCAAATAAATAGCACCGGTCTTGCCGGTGCTATTTATTTGTAGGTCAGGGGCTTGAACGGATATGCCAGTGGCATATCCCGCACCTTGCCCCAGAACGACTGAAAGGAGTTGGGGTCGAAAAAGCACGACATTTTGTCGTCGCTTCGAGGCAAGTCCCTCCTCGCCCACCAATCAATGTAGCGCCCGGGCGCGCAAGTTTACTTGCGCCGTAAACGAACAAAATCCTGCGAGTTAATTCTGATCAGGCATCTGTTGCTAAGAAATGAATTTAGCTAAAGGTCTTCAATTAAGGCGTTAAGTCTGGTGTAATATTCTGCAACTCTCCGATAACGGATAACTTTTTTCTTGCTTACGTTGTATGTAAACGGACCCTTCTCGACTATTTTTAAGACGGTACTCATAGTCCTGGGGGAAGCTTTCGCAACTTTTAAAAGACGAAAAAGTTCTGTAAAAAGCTCGTCAGTACGCCCAGCAGCTAGCTGAGGGCACCCTTCCTTCTCGTCAGGTGTAGTACTGTAATAAAACGTCGCCAAGTCGTACGCTTTAACAAGCTTGTTTTGCAGTATATTTGCCTGACCGGGCTTTGATTGTTCGAGCGAAAGTGCGAAACCACACAGCTCTTTTAGTACCCCAAACGTCTCCGCCTCCAGTGCGGTTATCCCTGCTCCATGCCACACGGTATCATGAATATAACTGGGTGCTGATCCACTAACAGGCATCACTCCATCGCTAAACGCCTCTACCATTGTTCGGGCTTCAAATACCCCGTCTATGCCATCACCTTTCATAGCAATGACTTCTTGCTGATGCGCACCGATTGGTTGGAACGCTTCTTGATTTAGTTTATTTAGAAAGCTGAGGCTTGGTACTGTGTAGGAGGCAGTCTTCCATTTACTCTTATCTTTATCAAATACAGAGGTAACTAACGCCCTTTCTCCGAGGAGCTTACAAATCTGGCTTGAGTGGGTGCGTTCAAACTCTTCGGGGTTGTACGCGTCACTACCCCTTCTGTTTAACCGAACGAATTTAATAGTATCGTCGTGAAATTCTGCTCTTGCTAACGCGTCACTACCCCAATACCAGTACACCGATTGATCGGGTTCAATATGGTATAGGTCGATGTCCCGGTCGCCATGTGCGAATTCAAGCTGCGTGGTTTCAACTGCGACGGCTGTCATCTGTGTATGATATGTCCAGCTAAAGGTATCTGCAAGCACGAGCAGTTTGCCTGATTAGTGGACCATGTTAGATTAAACAATCGCGGTGGTGAGGGCTTCGAAGGGTTTGTCACGGTGTTGGAGCCACCAGACGGTAGCTGCTGCGGCAGTGTCGACACGCCAGATTTCTTTGTCGGTTGTTAGCTTGGTGGTACTCACCTTGCCCGCTGATGCAACCAGCATGACGTCATGGTACTTCACGATGATGTGGGCTGTATGGATGCTCGTGAAATCATGCAGAACTGCTACAAGGCGCAGCAGGCCCATATCAAAAGTAAGTGGTGTCTTATGCCGGGTATTGATTAACAGCTTCTGCAACTGCGCAAAGCTCGTCACCAGCAAGGTGTCATGTCTATCTAGCACGTTTTCTGAAGTCTCAGTAATATAGTCGATTGCGTCCTTAGCAAGACACAGCAGGCCACTGTATTTACTGATGAACGATTCCAATGCTATTGCTGACTCACTATTGCGGCCTAAATCCCCTGCCACAAACACCGCGTCTGACCACCTAGCGTTTTCAAGAAATATGTCGAGGCTTTTGACGCTAAAACTACCGCTGGGGGTGCTGGGCGCAAAGTCTGCTTCAGGCATAAAGGCTTTGACGGATTTCTGGATGGCATCTGGTAAAACGACACGTGTCATGCCAATACCTGCCTTTTCAGCAGCAGCAAAAGCTCCCGCAGGTGCAGAAAAACCGTGCAGGTTACCGCCAATAATCAGCAGCTTGCCGGCGTGCCGCTTGTTCTCAGGCTTGCTCCACAGGAGCTCTGGAAATAGTGGCTTCCCTTGTTCTTGTTTTACCCAATAATCTATAGACATTACAGTAATATTATGATGTAATTAATAGAATATGACAAGTGAACAAATTAGCTCACCAAGAATGAGTCGGCAACTAAAAGTTGTTCATGCAATTCAGTATTGGCTAAATGGGGAGATCCAGCATAGAAAAGATGTAAAACACTTAAATCGCAAAGGTACGCCGGCGTCTAGCCGCAATTATCTGCTCAATTCAGAGGTTCCAGACCTATGGGACCAATTTCGAGATTCAGTTAAAAACCCTGATAACAATTTAGCTCCAGCCATCCAAAAGCTTCAAGTTGCCCAAAATATATTGGGTGCATGTGCTTCATCACAAGTTGCGTATATATGGGATCAGGTTGATCGTGGAAGGGACCTAGAGATTGCAAGAGGATATTCGCAAGTTGCCATTGAAATGTTCGAGCAACAATGGAGAGCTAGTCCGCGGCTACCTAAAACTAATTTGTTATCTATGCCTGTTAAAGAAGCAGTCACAGCTTTTGAGGGAGAAGGTGCTTACCTTAGACCAGTCAGTGCCTTCAGATCACTAATAGCATTGAGCGCGCTCGCTATTACAAAGGAAGCTTCGGATAGTATTGGCCCTCTCCTACCTGAGCCTGGCGCTGACAGTGGTGTACTGAACCAATGGAGACACGAGTAGTACACGCTATGACTGACGTACTCATACCTCACCTTGCATACCATCAACGTAAGTCAATAGCATGTATCGAACCCTGGTTAAAAGCACATAATTTCGCACGACCAGCTGAACGGATTTCAGATCAAAAGGAATTGGGTGGCATAATAGCGCAGTCAATATATGATGTACGCCTGCCTGATCATTGGGTGAAGGTTCAAAATCTCAGGGCGAAGATTCGCGATGCGGAGAGTGATGAGCAGACTTCTCCAAATGCGCTACTCCAGTATCGTTTTGATGTGGGCAGAGCTGCACTGAAAGCCTGCGAAGACGCAAGGCGGGCTTACGTTTACATGTCTGCCGCAGAAAAGTCTGTGACGCTTCGCGATGCCAGTGCCAAAAGTTGGGTAGGGTTAAATAAGTATGCTGATGAAGTGATGCATAGCGGTAGGCCCTTGCCCAAAGCCAGTTTGCTTGAGCTGCCACTTGGAGAGGCTATTAACAGCTACTGGGAAAACAAACTGTATAAACGACCGGCACCTACATACATAGGAATGGTTGGTTTAGCCGCGGTAGTCCTATCACAGCAAACACGGGATGAATCAGAGAAATACACGTTCGTCTGGATTAAACCCGGAACACCCGACAATGTTTACGAACAGTGGGATCACGCCTAATCTAATGGCACAAGTTCATGAGAAATAAGCTGGTTTTGTTCGTTGAATATGAATTTGCCTATTAACTTTTCACCATCCAAGACTCTTTGTAGCCAGTATTGGTCATCTTCCCACATTTCGTCAAAAGGGACCTGATCGATATCGAACCATTTTGGAGCCATTTCTTCACTTTCCACTGGATCACCGTCCCAATCTTCAGAGAAATAGACATGACAGTAAATATGTGCCGGCTGTCCTTCGTGAAATTCCTGGAAATCTAATTTTGCGACACAGTCCCAAGTGTTCGGCGTCACGCCGATCTCTTCTTGGCATTCACGAACAAGCGCTTGCTCAACTGATTCACCAGCTTCAATTTTGCCACCAACCCCATTCCATTTGCCTGCGCCAAAACCACGCTTTTTCATCGCAAGTAATATCTGCTGATTCTTTATTAAAAATAATAATGTCCGACGAATATCAGAGTGTTCAGTGCCTGTCATCATTAGCCTTCCAAGCCTTGGAGTTTACGCATGAGAACGTCGTAACCGCTGATTTCCTCATCCGCTTTGCTGACGCCTAATTTTTCAAAGAGTGTCCATAACTCTTTGGCCACCACTACATAGTCAACCTCTTCATCACAGAGTTTTTCGATTTCGATGAACGTGCCAAGGCCAGGGATTTTATCAAAGCAGATTTCCAGGTCGCCGTAATGGGCTTTGCGACGAGTTTTGGTCAGGTCTGAGTATTCGACATAGCCCATGTATTTAATAATTGCCTGGAGCTCCGATGCTTTGTCTACAATTACCTCGTGCTCAATACTGTCTAACTCACCTGTCACGGATCGTTTGAGGGTGAAGTAAACTTTGTTGTCATTTTCGGTCCGAACACGAAGCCAGTTCTCGCCCGCTCCACTTTTGGCGCCAGGTCGACTATAAACCACATCGTGGTGTTTAAGCGGATCGCTGAGTTTAACCCCAAGAGTCTCTAATGCAGAAAGTACCTTAGCCTCATCTCTAACACGGGCTTTGATTTCAATCTCACGCACGCCTAGAGATCCATTTCTACACTGAGTGGACAGTGGTCGGAGCCCATTTGTTCTGGGTGAATTTCTGATGCTTTAACCTTGCTTTTAAGAGACTCTGATACCAAGAAATAATCTATACGCCAGCCAACATTTCTGGCTCGTGCATTGGCAAAATGGCTCCACCACGTATAAAAGCCGTTGCCTTGTTTGAATATGCGAAATGTATCAACGAAGCCGGCGGCCAGCCAGTTGTCGAAACCAGCCCGTTCTTCATTCCTAAATCCCTTTTTACCAATGTTTGGCTTTGGGTTTGCGAGGTCATCTTCAGTGTGCGCAACGTTCATATCACCGCAATAGACTACAGGCTTCTTCTTTTGTAAGTCAGAGCAATATGCAATCATGGCTGCATCCCATTTTTGGCGGAGATCTATGCGCGCTAAGCCATCTTTAGCATTAGGAGTGTAGCAACCAACAAAATAAAACTTGTCATATTCAGCAGCGATTACTCGGCCCTCTTGATTAGCATTGCCGTAACCATCAGCATCGAGACCAGATTCGTGAACAAATTGTTCCGGGATGTCGTTAATAATGGCAATCGGCTTGATCTTTGTGAAAATAGCAGTGCCACTATATCCTTTTTTGTTTTGTGATGAGTTCCAATATTCCTCGTAACCGGACACGTCTATAATTGCCTGTCCTTGCTCTGCTTTTGTTTCTTGCAAACATAGAATATCGGGTTGGTACTTTGCCATAAATTCCTGAAATGCACCCTTTTTAACGACTGCTCGTATACCATTCACGTTCCATGAGTAAATCTTCATAGTTACCAGTATATGTTGTGCTACACTGTTCTCCAATGTCTTATAAGAGAATTCTTTTGAAACTTTCTGGCGAGCAGTTGGCTGGCAAGTTCGAAAATGGTATTGATCCTGAAGTTGCTGCGTTTTTAGCAGAGGAAGTCAAAAAAGTTGCCGATAGTGGCACGCAAGTAGTCATTGTGATCGGTGGTGGCAATATTGTGCGGGGTGCACAGATCGCAGGACACGGTATTCACCGCGTAACTGGCGACCACATGGGTATGCTAGCAACAATGATTAATGCTTTGGCGCTGACTGATATTTTTGAGCATCATGGCGTGGCAACACGATGTTTGTCTAATATCTTTGCAGAGCAAGTCGCCGAGAAGTTTGTACATCGTTTGGCACACAAACACTTTGAAAAAGGTCGCGTAGTAATTGTGGCTGGTGGCGTTGGTCGTCCATTCATGACAACTGATACTGCTGCAGTCGTGCTCGCGCTTGAAATGGACTGTGATGTGGTGCTAAAAGCGACTAAAGTCGATGGGGTTTATGATAAAGACCCTGCTAAATTTGATAATGCTCAGAAACTTGATGTTGTTACCTACCAGCAAGCAGTTAGTGATAGCGCGATCAATGTGATGGACAAGGCTGCTATGGGGCTTGCGATGGAACACAAGATGCCACTAATAATCTTTGATGCATTAAAAGAAAATAACATTGCTCTCGTCGCAAGTGGCGAACACGTGGGGACGGTCATCGCGTAATGAATGCACTGTTCCTTGGCGGGAATAGCCCAAGGCACCAAACATGGATCCATGAAATGGCAAACGAGCTTAGTGCGCCTTTTGAAACGTCAATTGTCCATAATTATAAACATTGGGCTACCGGCGACCCAGGGGCAGATATTGACTACGAAAAATTAGAGATTAGCGCCAAAATGGCAGATTTAGAGCCGTATATCGTATTCGCGAAATCAATCGGGAGTATGATTGCTCTGAAAGCTATATTCGAAGGTCACCTTAAGCCAAAAGCATGTGTTTTTCTCGGACTGCCCTTGAATGCTATTACTGATATGAACTTGCCTGCGGTGGAGTGGCTGTCAGGGGTTAAAGTGCCCATATACTTCTTGCACAATGATAACGATCCGTACGGCTCTGCGGAACAGCTAAGAGCTACCGTGCCAGAGAATATTGATCAAGCAAACATCATCGTTATTCCTGGTGATACGCATGACTACAACGATGTTGCGGTTATGGCTGATCTACTTGCTCAAGCGTGCGCGTAGACGAATAAACCTGACGATTCGCCAGCTCCATAGAGTGTTTGCAAAGACTATACTTGTGGCGTGACCAATGATAGGCATCATGGAGTTTTTAACGCCCTCAATTCTAGTTTCCGCAACAGGTACTACTGGGTCAAAGACAGGATGAAGATTTAGAATCCTAGCTTTTTGATTCTTAGAAAAGTTCCGCATAGCTTCCTGAGACTTCGTTAGAGCATCGTGTAGCGCTGGGTTCTGGCTATAGCGCCAAGCAGCAACCCAGTCTGGGTATCGTGATTTGCCGCAAAGTAGTACCACGCCATTTAATTTGTCCGTGCGTAGGTTAAGCGCCTGTGTCACTGCACTTGCGCCAGCACTCTCACCAATAAGGGAAACCAGTTTGCTTTCAGTGTGTAATTGATCGATGCGGGCAGTGAGCCGATCTAACTTTTTCTGCCAGGGTTCGTCAACAGTCCACTGCATAGAACATATTTCTATCCGCATATCTCGAAAATGCCATAAATTCAGCAGCATACGACGATTACTTAGGTTTTTGTCCCCTAACCCAGGAACATATAGGATTGTATGTTGCGTTTTCAAGCGTAGCCTATCTTGCCAGATCTGGGTCACCAAGGCGGCGTAGTTTTTGGAGTGCCTCGCGTTCAAGTTGGCGGACTCGTTCAGCACTGATTCCGTGTTTTGCCCCAACGTCCGCTAGTTTGTGCTGTCGTCCATCAACTAGTCCATAGCGGCTGCGAATAATATCTGCAGCACGATCATCAAGTTGTTTAACAAGCTTGATGAGTCGTTCCCTCGCTTCGGTATCAAGAACTGTCACGTCGGGCCCTGGGGACGTTTCTTGCGCCATAAGGTCACCAAGTGAGGTGTATCCATCTTCGTCTACAGGGGTATCAAGGCTTATATGTTCCCTGCCCCAAGCCATTAGATCGAGCACTCTATCTACGTCTAACCCAAGCTCTTCGGCGATTTCTTTGGGCTCTGGTTCCCGACCAAGCTGCCTTTCTAGTGTTCGTCTGGCGCCACCAACTTGGTTTAGCTCTTCTACGACATGTACTGGCAGTCGGACCACTCGGGCTTGCTGTGCGATACCGCGGGTAATTGCTTGACGTACCCACCATGTCGCATATGTGCTAAACTTATACCCTTTTGCATAATCAAATTTTTCAACAGCTCTGATAAGACCAGTATTGCCTTCTTGGATTAGGTCAAGTATTGGCATCTGGGCACGACCATATTTACGCGCGATCGATACAACTAATCGTAGGTTGGCATTAATAAATTCAGTAGTTGCGTTTGCTCCCTGCTCCGCAAGCCATTCAAGCTCTTCCTGATTTGCTTGCTTTGGGGCACCACCCTTTCTGCGGCCAATCTTGCCTTCATCGAGTAAGTTCTGAGCGAATAAGCCTGCCTCAATAGTCTTAGCTAATTCAACTTCTTTTGCGGCATCTAACAATGGCGTTCTGGCAATCTCATCTAGATAAAGACCAACTGAATCCCGTCCTGCAATTTCGCGACTCACACCCTTCATCCGCGAAGGCTCCTCAGGCTGGGGCTCCGCTGAAGCCACGATATGCATAGCAACCTTACCTGTTGCCTCAACGATTAATTGAGGCGGTACCGACTGACTATCAAAAAACTCTTCTTTGTAAGCTTCACTCATTGCAAGTTATTGTCCGCCCAAGTTTGAAAATCTGCAAGTACAAGCTTTATATGTATCATTTAAGTAGGACCTTATAGTAGGATTAACCTTCTGGGCAAATGTTTATGCCATCAGCATCAATTTGGGCTGACAGATAGGGCACAAGCACAGTGCCGCCGCTGTTATGCGGCTCAATAATGAGACACAATCCGGCAGTACGATCCACAAATTCATGGGTTTCTTTGAGTGGCGCTAATTCTAAGACATCTTTTTCTAGCATGGTAACGCCTAATAACTCTCCGTGGATGGGGATTGCTATACCTTTGGGCATTTGTTCAGCTGAATCTACACGTTCAAACCCGTAAGGAGTAGACGCCTCGACCCTAGCGTATGCGTCTGCAGTCGTGCACTGGATGTCAATAACACTGCCTGGTGACGAAATAATATCATTCACAGTATCTACAAGTGAGTTTATGTTGCTTTGCTGTTGTTCGTGAGATAATTCAGTGAATGATTCATCCGTGACTAGTTCACTTAGGAGCTGATCGTAGTAAGCCAACGTTTCATGTACAAGATTTGTATGGACTATGCCCTCCTCTTCTTCTGGTGAAGTCATCAGGGTCAAGGAAATAGCCTCGGGTACTGCGTATACTTGGGGTGTGAAATTCCCACCCATATATGGTGCACTAAAGTGTTCAATTTCGCCGGAGAACACATAAACATACCTAAATTTACCCTCAATCATACGGTATCCGAAACCCAGGGTTCTTTGAGTTTCAAGAGCCTCTTGTTGCGCGTGTTCCCATCGGACACCCACTAATTCGTTGTGTAGGACACCCTCCTCTATCGAATAATGGAAAGCTGGCTTTATCAATTTACCTGTCACGAGAAAATTCTCGCCTTCGTAGGGCCACATATTGTCGAGCTTTTCCATGCCCCTACCCGCAAGTTCAGTTATTCTGCCCTGACTATGTCCTTTTGTAATAGCTTTCTCAACTTTACGCTCCCATTTGACTGCGGTATGTTCGACTGCTCGAATAACTTCCTGTAACTCGGCTTCTTTCAGGTCGGCAGTCATCCGGGGATGTAGCATATATTCCTGTTCGGAATTTTCCATTTTGCTGGAACCTCACTTTGCGTTTATAGCAATATTGCTCCATGGATTATTATTTTGCAAGTAGGCTCTATAAAAATAAATAGCACTTACTTTTTAGGTAGGTGCTATTTATTTGGCGGAGGGAGAGGGATTCGCCTTGTCCCCGCAAAACAAATTTAGTTTTGCTAGAAACAACTTTACTTGATGCCCCTGGCATCGAAATAAAGCAAGGTGCGGGGATGTCTCCCAGACATCCCGTTCAAAACCCTACCACCGAACCAAGAAAAAACGGCCTACCTTGTCAGGCAGACCGCTTCTTCTTGGCGGAGGGAGAGGGATTTGAACCCTCGATACCCTTGCGGGTATACCGCCTTTCCAAGGCGGCGCACTAGGCCACTATGCGACCCCTCCTCGTCAAAGTAATCTGTTGAGACCACATGACATGACTGCAAAACAAGTTTCCAGACACGTCACATGATCTCATAGATGCTTTTCCTCTCAAAATTTCAAACAGCAGTTAAAACTGCTTGGTTTGAAATTTTGTAACAAAAAGGAATTTTACACCTTGAAGTGAGGGTTAGTAACAGATACACTAGATGACAATGCCTGTGATTTTGTTGGAAGATGTTAATAAACTGTATGGCTTCGGAGATGCAACTACTATTGCACTCGATGAAGTCGAACTTTCTATTGAGCGTGGCGAATTTGTGGCGATAATGGGACCAAGTGGCTCTGGAAAATCAACTTTGTTAAACGTAATTGGCCTGTTGGATCGTCCAACACACGGTAAGTATATGTTAGATGGTCGGCATGTTGCGCGTTTACGTCAAGGTGGTCGGGCCAAGGTGCGTCGTGACAAAATTGGTTTTATCTTTCAATCGTTTAACCTGTTGCCGCGCATGACAGTCTTAGAAAATGTCGCATTACCTTTGGCATACAAAGGGATGTTGCAAACCAAGCGCCTAAAGAAGGCTTCGGCAATGTTAGAACGAGTCGGCTTGGCTGACAGAGAGTACTTCTACCCTGGTCAGCTGAGTGGGGGCCAGGCGCAGCGTGTTGCGATTGCACGCGCGCTGATCAACGATCCGCAGATTATTATAGCCGATGAACCTACTGGTAACCTCGATAGTGCTAGCAGTCGTTTAGTAATGGAGCTGCTGAGTGATATCCATAAAGCCGGAAATACAATCCTGATGGTTACACACAACCCTTCATTAACTAAGTACGCGAGTCGTGTGGTTTTCATGCACGATGGCAGTGTGGTTGCCGATGAACAGACCAAGCTCGGTGAAATTCCTGAAACACTCAAACGCAGTATGTACTTCCTGCCTCGCCGTACGGTTGATGATGATCTAAAAGGTGTGTCGTCATTGATGCAGACAATGCCAGAAGAAGAGACTGCCCCTAAAAAACAGCCAGCAGCTAAGGCTAAAACCTCCAGAGCCAAAAAGTATAAGGCTCGCAAGAAAGCCAAGGGTCAAAAGTAATGGTTACCGGTAATTTTAAAATTGCGATGGATTCTATCAAGCATGCCAAGTGGCGCAGCTTCTTTACTATGCTGGGGATAATCATTGGTGTAGTCAGTGTGGTCACAATCGTGAGTATTGGTGAGGGTGTTAAGAAACAGGTTCAAGGTGAAATCGACCGACTCGGACCAGACTTAATCACTCTACGTCCTGGTAAATTTTTGGAACGTGACAAAAACGGTCATATTACGGGTGTTCCGCTACTCAATACTTTAGTCAATACCCCTCTTAACGAAACAGACCTCAAGGTAGCAGCAGAGACCAAGAACGTACAGTCTGCTGTCCCAATTGGTTATCTGTCGGGTACGCCCAAGGCTGACAAAACCGAGATGCTACAAGCTTTGATTTTTGGTACTACCAGTGACCTGCCAAAGGCGCTTAATCAAGAAGTAGAATACGGGGCTTTTTTCGACAAAGATGCCAACAAAAATGTTGCGGTGATTGGGAAGAGAGTTGCTGAAGAACTCTTCCAAGAAACTGTCCCAATAGGCAGCAGTATGCAAATCCGTGGGCAGTCGTTTGTGGTGGTTGGGGTGTTTGAGGAATTTGATCGCATATCATTTAGCCCAGATATTGACTACAACGCAGCTATTTTTATCCCCACCAGTGCTGCTAAGAAACTGAACAACAACCAATTATCTATTCAGCAGATACTCATTCGCCCAAATGATTCAACGCAAACAGAGAGTGTTTTCCGTGATCTGAATGGCCGGCTGTTAAACGCACATTCTGGTCAGAATGACTTCACCGTATTGAAGCAAGAAGATAACTTAGCAATCTCTAACGCTGTACTTAACCTGTTAACCAGCCTCATCACTGCGGTTGCTGCTGTGTCACTTATTGTAGGCGGCATTGGCATCATGAACGTTATGATTGTGGCTGTAACTGAGCGTACACAGGAGATCGGTATTAGGAAAGCCGTCGGGGCAACTAATCAGCAGATACTTGGGCAGTTTTTGATTGAGTCAGCCATGATTAGTTTTGTAGGCGGCATAATCGGTGTAGGGCTTTCGATACTTGCAAACTTTATGCTCAGAATTAGCACTGACCTGCAGCCAGTCGTCACATTACCTATTATGGGGATAGCGGTATTTGTTGCGTTAGTAGTAGGTACCGTCTTTGGTGTTGCCCCAGCTCTTAAGGCAGCTCATAAAGACCCGATTGAGGCCTTACGACGAATGTAAACAAAACAGCTCGCCTATTTCCCTAGCGAGCTGTTTGCCTGAAAAACGTATACATTACATGGAATGCTACGAGTTTTTCGGGACTTTGTAACCTTTTTCTCTGGCTTTGGAGATGCCGATTGCCACGGCTTGTTTGCGATCAGTCACTTTCTTGTTAGAGCTCCCGGATCTTAGGTCGCCTTGTTTAAATTCGTGCAATACTTCGTCTATTTTCTCTTGAGCTTTTAATCCGTATTTATTCAAAACTGCCTCCTTTCTTATATAGATGCATGCTCGGAATAATTGATTCTACACAGCCTCCTTATTTACCTCCCACTGTATCTTCGTTACGGCAAAATGCAGTGATATATTTAACCGCTAATTACAGCTGCTACAATGGATTTATGCAGATAGTTATACTTTCAGTTGGGAAGCAACCAGAACCTGCTATACAAGTCCTCATCGATGATTATCAGAAGCGTCTTAGCAGTGATTATCAGCTGCAGTGGCAATATTTGGGCGCCTCAAAGTCAAGTGATGCCTTGCGTTGCCGGAACGAGGAATCGGACAATATCCTAAAACAGATTACTACAACCGATCAGATCGTCTTACTGGATGAACGGGGGGAGCAAAAAGATAACAAGGCATTTGCCGAAGTGTTTGAGCGTCTCGCAAGTACACAGGGGCGACTAGTGTTTGTCATTGGTGGCGCTTACGGCGTTAATGAAGTATTACGACAGCGCGCAAATTTTGGTTGGTCCCTGTCAAAACTTGTGTTCCCCCACCGATTAATCAGGCTTGTACTAATTGAACAGCTATATCGAACGGCTATGGTCGTTAAAAACCACCCGTACCACCACGGCTAACCGCGCCAGCGCACTATCCCAAGACTACTCTCTGGTTTAATTGAATACCCGTATAATTCTGCCCATTCGTCTGCTGCTTTTTGTGCGCCGGGCAAAGCTTCGTTCGCATAGTCGTCAATAACGATCACTGCGCCCGACTCTAAATGCTGAGTTATTACCTCTAGGCTTGTCTTGATTGAACTATAGAAATCACCGTCCAAGAATGCAAAAGCAATTGATCCAGGCATATCGGTGCTGGTTAGGTTTTCAAACCAAGTAGCGTGAATGTTTGGAAGCGGTAAATGAGCTTGCTTAAAGTTTTGGATAAACTGACTTTTACTAGCACGTAATTCCCCACTCTTAAACTGTGTGCCGGCGGGACTATTATCTTGGGGGAGTTTTTCCGGTAGACCGCTAAAAGAATCGTACACATGGAATTCATTGTCTGCTCTGCGGTCATTTAATAACCGCTGTAAAAATAAAGAAGTAGTGCCGGTATAACATCCTAGTTCAACAAAAGCGCCATGCAGACCTGTGTCTAATACACGGCCTGCCTCACGGACAATTACCTCAACTTCTTTGTAGTCAACTTGGTCACTGACAAGTTTATATTTCCGCACGTTTAGCATGGATGAGAGTATATAGTACTTCGCTAGGGCAAAGTACTATATATTGCACAGTGCTCGTAAGATATGAGCAAGCACCTATCTTGACTGCGCGCTATTCAATATCATTGTCACCTATTAAGTCGGGCCTAACTTTACCACGATTTAGAAACTTTAATTCAGCAGTATTCATATCCTGCTCCTCAAAAATTCGAATGAGTGTGTCGTACTGCTTGCTCATAGTTTCCTCCTAATTACCTATCATGGTGATGGAAATCACAAGTGAATGCTATGAAGTTTCTAACGTTCGCAAGTTCTAACGTTCGTAGAAGTATATTGACCTCAGTAGCATAACTCTTAGCAAGATTGCTCCGATGTGGAGCGAAAATGCGATACCAACGAGGGCGATTGCTAAATTAATAACCGTATCCGTTGAAATACCAGATAAGAAGACGTCTTTATAGCTAGCCAGCCAAGCGGGGGCGAAACTTGCAACCCATATTGAACAGTAAATTAGGAGGGAAATTGCTGCCATTACGCGCAGAACACTTCTGCCAACTATCGATAGCCAGTAATCCGATTTATTAAACGAGCGAGGATGGACGTAGCCCTTAGATACCTCGATATCATGAAATGCGCCGCTAGAAAATGATATGAGAAACCATGCAATCATATACACAACCGTACCGATAATAAACCACGTGCCAAAAGTAAAAATACGTGCTGCTGTGTCATCCCCGTTGGTGATAAATGCAAACTTTTCTTGGATAAGTGAAAAAGCAGCTGAAATTTCCTGTGTTTTGCCAGCTGTATCTTTTACGAGTGTCTGATAAAACGCTAGCGCACCAAATAAAACTATTGACGCGATATATACGATTACTTCTTCGATTTCGGGTTTAACGAAACGCCAGGATACTCTCCAGAAGTGACCGAATGAATTCATGAGTCAATGATAGCATAGCAGTTATGCTTTAGGGATGATAAGCGTGAAAGTACTCCCTGCGCCTACTGCTGACTCCACAAGAAGCTGTGCATCGCTAGTCTTGGCTAGCTCACTCGCAATTGCTAACCCTAAACCGTAGCCTCCGACTGATTGCTTAGTGCGTGATGGGTCGGCACGATAAAACCGATCGAATATGTGATTCAGTTGATCGGCGGGTATACCTGGTCCTTCGTCCTTAACCTTCACTGTAATATGGCTTGTATCTTCACTTGCGGTAATCTTTACTGTCGAGTTTTCTGGCGAGTATTTAATCGCATTATCTAAAAGGACAACTACAATTTCTGTCAGCGCTGCGCCGTTACCAAACACTTTAAACTTACTGGTCATCATAGTGTTGACGGTGATATTTCGTTGTGTCGCGGCAGTCGCCAAGCGTTCACTTGCCGCAGCAACGACCTCTTTGATAGGTATTTCTTCCTGAATACTATGTGCCCCTTCTGCCTGGGCAAGCTGGAGTAGTCCTTCTGCTAGGGCGGTCAATTTCTCAAGCTCTTCGATGTTACTCCGCAGCTGTTTTTTAGCATCTTTAAGTGAAAGCTTGGGATCCATCAGGGCGACTTCATTTTCACTGCGCATAGTCGTAATTGGGGTACGAAGTTCATGGCTTGCACTAGCAGCAAATGTCCGCTGGGCTTCATGCGCGTCCTCAATCGGCTTTAATGTTCGCAGTGCTAAGTAGTAGCTAAGCATGCCGCCAAGTACGACAATCAATAGGTTAGTCAAGACAAGCCGTGTAACAATTTTGTCACGGGCTTCTTGGTAGAATTCTATTCGTTGATCGATTAACTGTTCACGAATACCTTTTGGCACTCCCTGCCCCTCAAATGCTGGCAGAGGTCGACGCAGCCCGCGCTCAAGTTCACTGACAGACACCTGATAAATTGTTGCGCTGAAAAATATGCTGATGGCCACAAGAATGGCCAAGTATAGGCTTGCCAGCTTGAGAGAGGTCTTATGGAACGTCAATGTAATGCCCCAAAATAGTACCCGAAACCTCGCCGTGTGTGCAGCAGTGATTTGGATGACTTAAATGGCTTATCGATCTTGCCCCGTAAGTATCCAATATATACCTCAACGGTGTTTGGCAAAATATCAGCGTCATAATTCCAAACGTGCTGCATAAGCGTATCTTTACTCACTATTCGGTCAGGGTTATGCATCAGATATTCCAATAATGCGAATTCTTTTGAAGTTAACGCAACTTGTTGCCCTGCCCGTTCAACAGTTTTTGCAACGGTATCAAGCTTTAAATCCTGATAGTTAATGGTGGTGTCGGCTGCTTGTGGTGAGCGTCTTAAAAGGGCACGTACGCGTGCGATCAGCTCGATGAATGCAAATGGTTTAACCAGGTAATCATCTGCGCCAGCGTTCAGCCCCTCAGCCCTGTCCAATACCCGATCTTTCGCAGTCAGTAACAACACTGGCGTATGGTTATTCTGTTCTCGCAAAGTCCGTAGGATGCCGACTCCGTCGAGGGAGCCTGGTAGCATACGGTCCAGAATAATGAGATCATACGGTTCTGTTGTTGCCATAGAAAGTCCATTATCACTGTCATACGACACATCAACAGCGTATGATTGCTGCTCAAGTCCGCGCTTGATAGCGCTGGCTATTTTATGTTCGTCTTCCACGATGAGTATCCTCATAATTGTATTATAAAGGCAAAGCTGAATCCTACCTGAGAAAAATTTATATAAAAAACCACCGCGGGGTGACGGTGGTTTTTTATGATCGCCGTTAGATCTATTCTATTTTTGAGTTAGATCCTGAACCAAATCGTGGCCCGCCATGTCCTCCAGGCCCACCTGGGCCATGACCCATCACGTAGCGTAGGTAATCAGTGCTGATCCCTTGCTCCTTCGCCCAAGTTTCCAGCTCGGTCTTTCGCTTGTCCTTCTCTGCCTTACGTTCTTCCTCGGTCTTATCCTTGAAGCTATCTTTGTTGGCTTCACGTTCTTTCTCTAACTCAGCGCGCTTGGCATTAATAGCGTCAGCCTGAGCCGTCGTGATCTTGCCATCAGTAACAAGCTTTGCAACCTGATCCTTTACCTTTTGCTCGCGTTCGGCATGCATTGCCGTCTTTTGTTCGTCAAATACTTGTTGGACTTCAGTTTTATTCAAATTAAATTTACTAGCTATCTTGTCAACAAGGCCCGACATTGGGTCTGTGCTGGCACTGGCCGATGTTTCAGCATTTGCTGCGCCTGCGCCTAAACCAGCAATGCCGATCGTTGCAACCAGGCCAGCTGCGATTAGTTGTTTCTTCATGAACTCTCCTTTTCCTTGCTTGCCGCACTATATTGTGGCGGTACTCATCAGGTTACGAAATGTTGCTGTGTATTTGCTGAGGGTCTATATACGTAATGCTTAAAATTGTCCTAACTAACCTGTCATCTTCGCTCTAAAGCGGTCTTTTCCTCGGCAGCATATACTACGGATATGCTTTCTCAGAAGAAAACCGCCCCAGAACAAAGCTGAACAGATTATTTAGAATAAACCCAAGCACTATGTATATAGGGTATTTTTGCGCTACACTGGATACATATGAAGGCGATTGAAAAAACGATCCTGTTCCCTGTAATAGTGGTTTTTTCTGCGGTTATGACGGTGGTTATTATTTCTTTCTTTATGTCATTAAATAACACAGGCAAAGAATTAAATACCGCAGCTAGCGAATACGCACATGAAACTACAGGCACCTTCCAGGATCGACTCAATATCTTTGAAGAAACACTGCGTGCTGGGGTGGGATTATTCGCCGGTAATGGCACCGTCAGCAAAGAGCAGTTTAGTAGTTTTATTAATTCCTCGGCAGTACTTGAACGGTACTCTGGTGCACAAGTTGTGGGCTACGCTAAAGTTGTGCCAGACACAGAGATCGACAGTTTTACAGATATGATCCGCGCTACATCAACCCCTACTTTTACGCTCTATCCAGAAGGCGACCGCAATATCTACACCCCGATTATATATACTGAACCGCAATCTGATGTTAACAAGAGGGGCATAGGTTTTGACACCTACTCTGAACCAACTCGCCAGCGTGCATTAGAAGCTGCCCGGGACAACGGCTCGGTCACTCTTTCTGATGTGGTGCAGTCGGTAAATGACAAAACTGCGAGTGGACGAGCATTTATAATGTACGTCCCCCAGTACAAACAAGGTTTGCCCACTAACACAGTCGAGCAGCGACGGGCGGCTATCGAAGGGTATATGTTCACTGGATTTAAGATACCTCAGTTTATGGAGAATGTCCTACCTTCCGATAAGGATGAAAATGTTTCTTATAAAATTACGATTGGGGACAAAAAAGCCGCCTTTCACACAGAACCAGATTACGAGGCGCTGTCTAAAAGAAGGCATACTCAGCTAAATACTGATATGTCGATTGGCAATAATACCCTGCACTTCACATTTATCTATGATCGAAACTCACAGCTTGCAGGAAATGCTTCACGGCCCATAGCTATCTTAATAATCGGGTTTGTGACTGCTGTGTTGATTGCTGGTGCTGTTTGGCTAATTTTACGCGGCAAAGCCAACGAGTTGCTGCTTGAGCAAGAGCGTGGCATCAACGAAGCAAAGGACAATCTCTTGTCGCTGGCTTCTCACCAACTGCGTACCCCCGCCACAGGCGTAAAACAGTACCTAGGGCTGCTGTTGCAAGGCTTTGCGGGCGACTTACCCGATCAGCAAAAGAAACTGCTTGAAAAGGCCTATGCCGGCAATGAACGTCAGCTCAAAACGATCAATGATGTTCTCTATCTTGCCCGCCTCGGTTCGGGGAGGATCGTATTATCAAAATCAACTTTTTCCGTCGAACAACTTGCTCGTGACATTGTGCACGAACTACATAGCGAAATCGAGACAAAAAAACATAAGGTCACTATTAAGGCTCCAAAACGCCACAGGGATTTCTATGGTGATGCCCACATGATTAGAATGGCGATCGAGAATTTGATTACCAACGCCGTAAAGTATACCCGAGAGAGAGGCAAAATAGCCGTAACACTGCAATATACCAA
The DNA here is from genome assembly GCA_964638875.1 of uncultured Candidatus Saccharibacteria bacterium. GTDB lineage: Bacteria > Patescibacteriota > Saccharimonadia > Saccharimonadales > JALRHH01 > JALRHH01. The sequence goes on from CAZXBL010000004.1 coordinate 34,819, forward strand.
GGAACAGTTGAAGATCACCGTTGAAGACAACGGAATTGGGATCGAACAAAGTCAACAGGACCGGTTATTCGAACAATTCGAGCGCATTGACAGTGATCTGAGTATTGCTGTTGGCGGCAGCGGTATTGGTCTGTATGTAGTCCGTAATATTGCGGGCATGCACGACGGGCACGTTGAAGTTACCTCAGCATTAAATCAGGGATCACGCTTTACAATGGTGCTGCCGTATATTTCGCCAAATAGCTAGAAATTATTTAGTGGAGTGTAATATAATTCACAGAGTTTGAGTAATAAGCAAGGATAATGACTACTAATGACTGACAAGGTGAAGAATCAAAAGACCGTACTAGTTGTAGAAGACGAAAACATGCTTAATGAAGCATACCAAGTTATTCTCACCTCAGCTGGATATAAAGTTTTACCTGCCTATGATGGCAAGGCGGCGCTTGAAGTGCTCAAGGATGAGCATGTTGATGTTATATTGCTGGACCTCCGAATGCCTGTACTTGATGGTATCGGATTCCTGGAAGCATACCAGCCGCTCGAGCGTAAGGATCGACCCAAGATTATCGTGTTCAGTAACTTTGATATGCAAAAGGAAATCGACCAAGCCTACGCGCTCGGTGCCGACAAATATATGCTTAAGGCCTGGGCATCCCCCAAAGAACTTATCCAGCTTGTCAATAATCTCCTCACTGAAAAATAGTACTCTTGTCTTCAAAAGAAGACTGCTATTGACATACATGGTATAATATTATAAATGATACATAATGCAATAATCGTTCATGGCAAGCCATCCAAGGAACGTTATGATAATCCCCATTTGCCTAAACCCCACAAAGCCAACTGGTTGCCGTGGGTTAGCCGTGAATTAGAACAAAAGGGCATCCATACCGAAATACCTGAGATGCCTAAGCCGTACTCCCCTGACTACAAAGCGTGGGCGGAGGTATTCCCAGGATCTCTGATAAATGAAGCTACAGGCCTAATTGGTCACAGCGCGGGAGCAGAATTCTTACTAAGATGGGTATCAGAGCACCCCGAGCTCAAGGCTGAACAACTTGTTCTTGTAGCTCCTTATACCGACAACGCTCGCAAATACGGCGAATTCTCGCAATACCAGTTAGATACAAACCTAGGTAAACGTATAGGCAAAGTAACCATTCTCAACTCCCTCGACGATAGCGAGGCGATTCAACAGAATGCGCAGCGTTTAGCCAATGATATCCCCGAAGCGCAGATTATTAACCTGAACGGCTACGGTCACTTTATGCTTGGCAATGCTATGCTTCGACCTGAATTCCTCGAATTGCTAGACGTACTTAGCTTAGAAGTTCGCTAAAATTATCGTCGCCGATTGAGCGTTCAAGTTTACGGCGATCTACTTTGTAAATTTTCTTGGTGTAGCTAATAATACCGTTTTTACGAAGACGGTTCATTTCGGTTGTAATTGTTTCTCTGGTTAGCCCTACCAGGTTGGCGAGTGTGATGTGTGTGAGACTCATGTTAATCACATATTTTTCATCACCCACATGTTTGCCATAGCGAAACATCAGATAATAGAGCGTATATTCGAGCTTTTCGTTAGCCCTGGGCTGCTCCAATGAAATAATACGCAGATTTAGCGCGGTCTGGTCGCTCAGGGCTGATTCTAAAACATAACTACTAAGTTTTTGGTCGGTTTTAATGATTTCTTCGACATCCTGCTTGGTAATTGATACCACTTCGCAGTTCTCCACAGCCTCGTAATAATAGAACTCGGTCGCGACCTTGCCGTAAAGCCAAGGTAACGGGAAAAAGTCGCCAGGACCGTAAAATCGTAAGATCTGTTCGTTGCCACTTGCGTGTAAATTGTAAACTTTGACAATGCCCTTTTTAATGAAAAAGCCACAACGTGGAACCTCGCCCTGGTATATAATAGGCGCTTTTGCCTTGTAGTGGCGGACTGTCCCCGGAAATTTGGCAGCTATTTCTGCAATTGTCATACCCATTAGTATGAAGTAAACAACGAAAATACGGAAGATCTTGTAAGAATATTAACTATTCACCTGTATTAGCAATTACAAACTACACTTTGCGTAGCTGTTATTGGTGAAATTATTTACGCCCTGGTCGTAAGTATGGTTACGGTATGAGCACCAATGTGGCTGTACTATTGATGAGGTTATTCGAATAAATTGATCGAGACAAACCAAAATTATTAAAAAGTGGAGTTACTATGGACGTACTATTATGGGTGCTGTTCGGGGCGATTGCCGCCTGGATAGCTGCGATTTTTATTGGAACACATACCTTACCTCGTGTGCTGGGCAGCGTTGCGCTGGGTGTGATTAGTGCTGTGTTTGCTGGTTTAACGATGCAGATGCTAACGGGTCATAGCGAAGGTGGAGTCAACTACTACAGTCTACTACTTGCAACTGCTTGTTCCCTATTTATTGTTGCGATCACCACCCATAAAAAAGCATAGCCTAATGGTGCTTATGATGTTTCATCAAAAGAGCATGTCCCTTGCCCCTACTGAGCAAGTAACGATTGACAGGTAGCGCCGCAAAAAACGCAGCAATTAGTGAAACTGCTAAGCTAACCCAGAAAATTGGTGCACCCAAGCCCGAATGCATTGCCCCGGGCACCAGCCACATGACTGAATTGTCGACTATTTCCATAGTTGTAACAGA
>CAZXBL010000004.1:37503-40263 GCA_964638875.1 uncultured Candidatus Saccharibacteria bacterium
GTGTGTCTGCAGCGAACACCACAGATAACGCTGCTGAAAAATTTACCCCACGTTTGACGAGCGGTAATGTCGAAAGTGAGTAACCAAATATAAACGCCAAAGTCACCGCTAAAATGGTTGTGGAAACCGCATGCCAACCCAGAGCAGTACCTATGACCAGCCCGAGCACCTCACCGATTGCACAGCCAGTGAGACAGTGCAGTGTGGCGCTGACTGCCATTCGAGTAGTAGATTGGTTGTGATGCATAGTTAGCCCTACCCTTCCATTAATTGTTGAATTTTACGTGCAGTATTGCAGTTTCTGATTGTCATATGGGCATATATATCAGTACCGATAATTTTTGGTAAGCCGCTCTTGGTGGCTTTATCCCGTGGAACACCCCAAATTATGGCGCTGTCTACATACTTTGCTGTATCAATACCAGGCTTAATCGGCAGCTGCTTAAAAACGTCCTCCGAGCGGTATTTATCCCAGAGAAACATAACATCACACTTCATCCCAGAATCGTTTGTCCAGTCAGATGGAATCGCACTGACCACAGCGTCAATAGTCGGCTTATTAAGTACCAGTGCTTTGATATTCAGTCCGAAACTTGCCGTAATAACAGCCTCGACCTGTTTCTGTAGCTTACCAGCATCACTACTGTTATCACTAAAGAAAATGTTACCGCTATTTATATAGGTTGATACATTAGAAAAGCCTGCCTGCTCAAGCGCAGCTGACAACTCTTTCATACTTACTTTATTTTTACCGCCGACATTTATGCCGCGCAGTAGCGCTACATACTTCATAGCACTATTTTAACCTAAGGTATTATTTTGTTTTCAAGTATTTGCTAGCAACGCTTAAAGCAAATGATGAAAGTATGACAAAAACACTTACCTGAAAGAGCTTAGTAATCACCAGTTCAATTCCAGTGTTGCCGTTATCAGGCTCCATGTTTGTTAGGACCATTATTACGCCCAATGCGCCAAAGACTAGTGACGCGCCTATAAATACTCTTGTCGCATTTTTTTGCATAGCTTACTCCTTGTTATTTGTACTCTAAAATATCGCCTGGCTGACAATCTAGTGCCTTGCAAATTGCCTCAAGCGTTGATAACCGAATGGCTTTTGCTTTACCATTCTTTAGGATAGAAAGATTTGCTATCGTGATTCCTACCCGCTCGGCTAATTCCGTTACGCTCATCTTGCGCTTGGCGAGCATGACGTCAATATTAATAATTACTGCCATATGATTACCTATACCGTCAGATCATTTTCTGACTTAATGTCTACGGCATTCTGGAAAAGTTGCTGAATAACCGCTGCTACTGTTGCCACTACAAAAGTAGCAGCAATTATTACCAGACCAATTGCCACTGCGCCGGGTGCGTCATCTTTGTCTGCCACATAAAAAATATATGGCATTCCAGCAGCGTATAAAGCACTGATTGCAAACGCACAGAATTTGATTCTTTTTAAAGCATCAACTGCTTTCTGTGAAAATGCTTTGTTATTGTCAATCAACCTCAGCAACTTCATCGCATGGTACAGCCCTATAAAAAACGGAACTGCCGACACCAGCATGCCAATAAAGATAAAGCCGTAGTCAAAATCCCCAGACAGTTCAGAACTAATCAGAATTGGCAAACCGAGGCAACATAACCCCGCTATGATTAGACCAATACTTATGATTACTATACGTAAGAATAAAGTTGACCCAATCATTCAAAAGTAGCCTTTCTTTTATTTATTACAGCTGTATTATAACAAGATCATTATCGTAAAACAATAAATGTTTATCGTAATCTATGAACTGTGTATCGGTTCCCGCAGCGCGCCGTTTTTAGATATTTCAGGGACAGTACAAGCACTGGTGTTAAAACAGCAAGGGCGGCGCATGCCTGATTCTAGTTTAGAACAAGCTACTTCAATGCGCCGGGCACGGGTTTCTGTATTATTGGTTGCCCTGATCCACCGCAGCCATTCCCAATGAGCCATAGTTGTAGCTTTGTTCCATGTATCACGCGCTTGTTTGTTCGCTACCAAGGCATTCTGTATGTCCAGGGGTATTTCGGGCTCTATCCAGTCCCTGGTTGGCTCCAGTGTTACGGACGCAGTGTCACCTGTAGATATTTTGGCACCGCTACTGAGTCTTTTATCAACTTCTATCCAGTGGCTGCCATTTCCGTCTGGTTCTAAAACAGCCTTAAATTCAAAATTATTAATAGTGCCATTTACCATGGCTATATTTCGCGATGGCAGTTGCTGGCTAGCCTCTTGCGGCAATAATAGAATTGTCCAGTCGCCAATTGTAAATAGAGTAGATTTAAAGTTGATAGTAGGCATAGCTCTATTTTATCGCACACTTACCTATATTGACTATGGAAAGCATTCCAGCAACTGCCTATTGCCTTTTGATTGAGACGTTCTAACGGTGTGTTATAATTTCTACCAGATTTACAAAACATATAAAACATTGATATGAGAAATGCTTTGATTTGTAGTTTCGCTTGTTAGTCACGTAACACTTCAAACGAGGGCCGCGACATATACTAATCCGAACCCTGTGCCCGTCGTTCTGGTTCATGGGTATCTCGGCCGTGCCACGTGCCCAGGGATAGACCTGAACAGTTATTGGCGCAATGTTAACCTCGAAATGACTACGACTGCCGGTATCCCCGTTACAGACGTTATCCCAGTAAGTTACTACCAGTGTGATACACATGGTGTCGATATTACAGGGTATGGTCCTGCTACAAGCCGTCCTGTTGCCA
>CAZXBL010000005.1:0-34794 GCA_964638875.1 uncultured Candidatus Saccharibacteria bacterium
GCCAGAGCCTACATGACTCTTATTAGCCAACGGGGTTGTCAAATGGCGTTCCCAGACGCAACTCTCTATAATGAGCAGAGCCAAGTCCCTGGAGTGACTGACAGCGCTGTGCAGTATGCTATCCCAATTTTTGTACCTAATAGTGCAGGTACGGGTTATGATCTTCGTTACATTAAAGGTGTCATCCCTGCGGGCTTCGATGAGGGCAGGTCTCTCGCATATGTGTCGGAAACGGGCAGAGTTGTCAGCGGCAATGCTCCTTATAAGACAAAGACCTGTGACAATGTTGTCGATATCCTCCGGGAAGGTGGTAACCTAGACTCTTACTCCACTTGGCTTAGAGAAAATGCCGATGATGACCCAGACAGCGGGGCTAACGGCGGCGGCGTTAGTGAGCCTAGCTGTGAGAGCGAGGCTGGTCCAGGCGCCTGGATTATGTGTTGGGTGATAGATGCAATAGACCGTTTTATCTCTATATTAGATCGGCAAATCCAAAGTCTTCTATACATCGATAAAGACGTGTACGATAATCCCACTATCGATGAGGCGTGGGAGACCATGCGCAATCTTGCGCTTCTCATACTGGTGCCAATGATGATGTTCATGGTTATAGGCACCGCCCTAAACTTTGGCCCGTTTGATCCGTACACGGTAAAAAAAGCTCTACCGAGAATGTTTGTAGCAGTTATGTTCATAGTACTGTCCCTTCCTATAACACAATTCGGCGTACAGCTCAGTAACGCAGTCGGACAGGGGTTAGGTAATATCATAATTGGCGCAGCACCTGATGATATAAGATATCTCAGTGATATCTTTGAAGAAGCCGGTGGGGCTTCGCAAGAAACTCTTGGATGGACCACCATCATTGCTGGCTTCGCAGGTTTTGCCGTTGGAGGAGCTGGGGCGCTAATTAGCTTTGGGCTAGTGGCAATTGTGGGACTATTAATCGGTTTTTGCGTACTAGTACTCCGTCAGGTGTTACTAATCCTACTACTTGTAATTGCGCCGCTGGCAATCTTGGCTTGGATCTTTCCTGGTAACGATAAATTGTGGGGCCTATGGAAGGGTACTCTTATAGCTATGTTGTTGATGTATCCGATTATTTCTATGTTGTTGGCAAGTGGTAAATTTGTAGCAGGGATATTGGGTCAATAATGGAAATAGTTATTACTTTTGCTGATATTACACAGAGTGATTTTGTACTCCTGCTTATTAAGCTCTCTGCATATATTATTCCTTTCTTCTTAATCCCCGCTGCGTTCAAAGCTGGCATGGGTGCCTTCGGCGCCATAACAGGTATGATGACAGACCGCAGCCGTGGTTTCTTTGACAAACAACGCAAGAAACGCCAAGGTATGTACGACTATAACAAGGGGCGAATGAAATCTGGAGAACGCTTTAATAACCGTGGCCTAAACGCACTCACAAGTCGTGCGAGTACTAAGAATCTTGGGTTTGGTAGGAAAGGTGCCGCTGCCTACCAGCAAAAGGTTAACAATTCCGCGGCAGATTTTAGTAAATCAGCACTGGCGCAAGGCATACAACACAATGATGATGGTCTTGCTGCGCTGACTTACGGAAGTGCCGCAGAAGCACGCGCAAACCTGACAAGAAGTATCGCTGATGGTGGGTTTGGGTTTGATGAGGATAGGGCTAGGAATGCCGTTGCAGCAGCACAAGCCGCTGGTGGGTTCGGCAGGAACCGTCAGGTCTGGGCAGCTTCGCAACTATCAAGAACAGGAACTGGATATGAAAACATCGAACAAGTGACAAAAACCATTGCTCGAGTTTCACACGGTAACTCTGGGCAGGCAGCGGCACTTGCAGGAGATATTAATGCCTCCACTAAACAAGTTGCGCGAAATGACTTAGCGCCAGGCTTTGGCACATTGAATACCTTAGCTCAGGCTGAAATGAATCGAAATACCCCGAACCCATCCCGAGACGACTACCACATTGCCACACGTGACGCATGGAATAGCGGCAGTATCGGAACAATGGTCAACAACAAAGGCAGCAGTATGGCAAACTTTACAACTGCGTTTGAAAGTGTTTTATCCAATCCTAACGCTACTCCTGTTGATAAACGGGATGCCGCTGTTGCGTTGGCAGAAATGCATGCCGCACTTCCGAGCGCGTCCGCTGCTAACCAGCAATATATTAACGATTCAATGCGGCAACTCGGCATAGACTACGAACGCACAACCCCTGAAACATTTACTGATGCTGCTGGTAACATCCAAACCAGGGACAGGTATGTAACAGTTGAGGAACAATTGTCGGAGATACTTGCAAACCAAGGTGTGGTTATGTCGGCCCAAGAGCTAAATCAATCTGCTCGAAAATATGGCTCTTCGGTACCGACTCCAGAGAGACAGGGTCAGCAAGAGCAGCCACCCCAAGAACAATAAAGTATACAAACCAAGTATATTGACATTCCTTCCATAAAATGCTAATGTTAGGACATGGAAAGTTCTGACAGTAGCAGCCCAAATATAGGCCCACAGGTCGTTGAAGTTACGCAGGATCAGTACGCTGCAGCGCTTTCGATGGTAAGAGGCCTTGGACGGATTAACCCTGACTCATTCGCTGATGATCTTCGGTGGCAGATGGGTGAAAGAGATTCCCAAACGGGTGAAATTATTACTCCCTCGGACACAGTGACAAGCCCAGACCAAGCAGCGGCGATTATCGAAAACCTGCAAGGCAGGGGCATGCTCTCAGCAGAGACCGATGACGAGGGTCTACTTAGTTGGGCAGGCATGCCTCCTCGTGAAGAGGGCGAGTCAGGCGAGGCGGTAGAATCACCTGGACGGTTGAATCGATTAGCCAAAAAAGCAGGGAAAGTTATGCACCAGGCGGTCACACAAGCCGCTGAAGACATAGCAAAACAGTCTAGCGAATTTGCCGGCTACAACACAGTGAGTTCGGTGATAATGCGCGGACCTCGTGCTAAGGAAGCTTCGGCGAGTGCTGAGGCAGCTAAGAAAAACGAGAAAAGATTGAACCTTGAAGAGTTCGAGCAAGAACATAGCCGAAGAAGTAAGTTGCATATCACAGAGGTTGAGCACCCAGTCCAAGGAGCAAGGAGACGAGGTGAGCGTCGTCCTTCTATACAACCAGCTGCTCCTAATCCCGGTCGGCTCACAGATGCACGCACCAGTGCAAGCCCACCAGCAAGAACAGATACCCCAGGGCATAGCCCACGAGATAAAGGCTTAAATGCCCCTTCAGAAAGAGCTCGTGAAGAAGCACGTCTTGTGCAACAGGCCCCCGAAACAGAACAAAAGCCTGACGGTGATATACCGTCCATGGAGGAGATCCATTTTGAGATCAACCAACGAATTGGTAGAGCCAAACGGGAGGGCAGACCTGAGACATTTACAGAACTTGATAAAAGAATAAAGGTAGAGGTCTTTAATGAACTGGTTGAGAAACTTCCTAGTTCAAAGAGGGACAGCTTTAGAGCAGCTTTTCTTGCGGAGTTCTCAGATAATACACCGCGTGCAACGTAGGGTTCCTACATAGGTTCACTTTAGGGTATAGCCTGAGTTTTAAGGAAATTACATGCTGACCCAGAACGGTCCTGTTCCCTAGAGCAATAGAATTATGCTGCGAGAGGTTATATACTAAAGCGGTATGGGCACATATAAGGTTATTCAGGATATTGAAGCAGAAGACACCATTATTGGGTGGATGACCCCGAGACAGGCAGTTTATGCTGCTATCGTTATTGTTTCTGGGTTTATCTGGTTCATGCTTGCATCGAACGGGGCATGGTGGCTTGGTCTAGTCTTATTGCCACATATGATCCTCTTTTCCGTACTAGCAGGGCCTTTTGTGCACGATCAACCATCTGAGGTGTGGTTGCTTGCCAAAATTAAGTTTTTTCTGAAACCGCGTCGGCGTATATGGGATCAGTCCGGCATCAAAGAACTGGTAACTATCACTGTGCCAAAGCGAATTGAGAAGCACTTGACCGATGGGTTAACTCAGAATGAGGTCAAGAGTCGTTTGAGCGCGCTCGCCAACACAATCGACAGTCGCGGTTGGGCAGTCAAGAATGTGAACATGAACCTCTATGCACAGCCTGCATATGCAACCACCAGTTCTGATAGGCTTGTCGATCACAGCACCATGCCTCAACCAGTGCCAGATTACGATGTGTACGCTAGTGACGATATCCTTGACGCCACTAGCAATCCAGTGGCACAGCAGGTGCACCAGATGGTTACACAGTCTACGCAGGCGCACCGTCAGCAGGTAGTAGCACGAATGCAGCAACCATCTCAGGCTACTCCCCAACAACAATCCCCCCCATGGTTCGTAGACCCTGCAGCTCAGACGAATACAACAGTTAACGACCAAACTGATGTTCAACTAAACCAGCAGATCAAACAAAGCCGCCAGCAGGCAGCCCAGCAACACAGGCCTGGTGTATCACCTTCATCCGGGCAACTTCAGCATGCACGAGCACAGCAGCCCGTTGATCGTGCAGTGGTAAGCCAGCTAGCGCGAAACAATGACCTAAATGTTTCCACAATTGCCCGTCAAGCAAATAAATCCGACGATGATAATGAGGTAGTTGTCAGCCTACGATAAGTGGTATACTTAAGCAGTATCAGCATGCTGGATATTCGTGCTATCCGAGCTAAAACTCGGCCTAGCCGACAAAACCGGCATGTGGCTACGGCCTTCGGTCATAGCGCGCTGCGCGAATAATAAAACCTCGTGAGACAGGTGGGACAGCAAACATCCATGGATCCAAACACACAAAATCCGCAGTACCAGCCGGCAGCTCCTGCTGTGCCTAACGCTGCACCGCAGTCTTACGCCCAAGGTAATGTGCAGCAAGCATACCAGCAAACCCCGCCGCCTCAGTACGCCCCACAACCAGGGTATGGACAGGTGTCGGCCCCTGGTGTTGTAGTCGGTAGTGCACCCCAAACCCAACCGAACATGCCAGCACCCAAGAGCAACCCAAACAGCACACAAAATACATTGCAGATCGCAGAGATTAGGGACGGTATCGTTATTATGAACGACGGCTCTTTCCGCTGCGTAGTAATGGTTAAGTCAATCAATTTTGATTTAATGAGCCCTCAGGAGCGTGAGGCAGTTGAGTTCAGTTATCAGGGTTTTTTGAATTCTCTATATTTTGATATACAAATATTTTTGCGTTCGCAAAAAGTTGATATTGCCCCGTACATCAACCGTCTCGATAAAATTCGTTCCGAACACGACAACATGTTGTTAGCGTTATTGATGGAAGACTACATTGGCTACATCGCTGATATTGCACAGCACACTAATATTATGGACAAAAAGTTTTACGTGGTAATTCCGTTTAACCCGGTACCAGACATTAAACAACTTGGCGCGCAGAGCAAGAATTTCTTTACTGGACTTGCTGGAGTCTTTAAGCCTAAAGAGCAACATGTCACGATCAACGAGGCCGACCTAGAAAAAGCCAAGGATGAACTACGCAACCGGGTACAGGCTGTGCTCGGCGGTTTACAGCAGTGCGGCATACAAGGTCTTCCCCTCGATACACAAGAGTTGATAGAACTGTACTACGATACCTACAATCCGGACACTGCGACGCGTCAGCAGCTAAAGAACTTGGATGATTTAACCGCACCTGTCATTACCAAAGGTCAGGGCATGGCACCTCAGCCTAATCTTGATAGGGAGATCCAGTAATGGCACGCAAGAAACAGCAACTCGACCCAGTTGCCCTTGCTCAGGCACAACAGCTGCGTGAGCAGCAAGAAGTTCAGGCAGCGTTTCAAAAGGGTGTCACCGCGCTTCGTGATTTTATTGCACCTAGTTCATTAGAGTTTTTTGCCACCCATTTCCAACTAGGTACTCGATTTGCACGTACCTATTATGTGTACGGGTACCCTAGGCAGATCTACACTGGTTGGTTAAGCAACATGGTTAACCTCGATGAGGTTATGGACCTGTCAATGTTTATCTACCCTGTAGAAAGCCAGGTTGTCCTAGAAAACTTGCGCAAGAAAGTCACACAGCTGGAGGCTGGACTACAGATCGACTCAGAAAAAGGTCGTGTTCGTGACCCGGGCAAACAAGCGGCGATTCTCGATGCGGAAGAGATGCGCGATAAGCTACAGGTTGGGGAGGAACGCTTTTTCCGCTTCGGCCTATATTTCACCATCTATGGTGGCACCATGGACGAGCTAGAATTTGTGGCCCATAAGGTTGAGTCAATGCTTGGGCAGCAACTGGTGTACAGTAAACCGGCTACTAGCCAACAAGAGCAAGCGCTGAACAGCACTATCCCACAACTGACCGATCAACTACAAATACGACGAAACTTGAATACCGGGGCACTTAGTACGAGTTTCCCATTCACAAGCGCAGACCTGACCCAGGACGACGGTATTTTATACGGTATTAACATGCATAACTCTGGTTTAGTTATCTTTGACCGGTTTAGCCTGGAGAATAGTAATTCAGTCGTCTTTGCAAAGTCTGGTGCCGGTAAGTCGTTTGCCGTAAAGCTGGAAGCGCTCCGATACATGATGATGGGTACCGAAATATTTATTGTCGACCCAGAGAACGAATATCAACGTATGTGTGAAGCAGTTGGCGGTGCCTATGTTCGGCTTAGTCTAACCTCGCCAACACGTATCAACCCGTTTGACCTACCCCAGGTTGTCGATACAGACGAAGCCGATAACGCACTGACGAGCAACCTCCTAACTTTACACGGGCTACTACGCCTCATGATGGGCGGTGCCCAGGCGTCAATGGCAAACAGTGGGGGACCATCTTTGCCGGCGCTCGCGCCAAGTGAAGAGGCCGATCTTGATGCTGCTCTTATCGAGACGTACGCTAAGGCTGGCATCACCCAGGACCCCTTAACCCACGGGAGTACACCACCGACCATCGGTGACCTGTACGACACCTTGTTACACATGGGGGGGACAGGTCCTCAACTAGCACAACGACTACGTAAATACACCACGGGCACATTCGCAGGTATTTTCAGCCAGCAGAGCAACATCGATATTAATAACCCTTTGGTCGTGTTTAACATTCGTGATCTGGAAGATGAGTTGCGCCCGGTGGCTATGTACATTGTTCTGAACTTTATCTGGAATAAGACTAAGAGCGATCAAAAGAAGCGTCTTCTTATTGTTGACGAGGCTTGGCAGTTGATGAAATACGAAGATTCCGCAAACTTCCTGTTTAGTCTTGCTAAGCGTGCCCGTAAATATAACCTTGGCATTACCACCATTACTCAAGACGTAGAAGACTTTATGGGCTCCCGAATGGGTCGTGCGATTGTCAGCAATGCGTCCATGCAACTTCTGCTTAAACAATCACCAGCAGCAGTTGACGTTTTATCAGATGTTTTCAAGTTAACGAGCGAGGAGAAGAAACGCCTTAGTCAATTCCCCGTTGGGCAAGGGTTGTTCTTCGCTGGACAAAACCACGTTCATATTCAAATTGCAGCAAGCGCAACTGAGGCGAGTCTTATTACTACTAACCCAGACCAAGTCAAGGCTATCGAACAACAAGGGGAAATGTACAATACTGGTGGAACCATCGATCTGAATAACCGCCTACATCCGGGGGTGTAATGCACACCCTTTCTGCAATTAATAGCAGGCGTGCTGGATTCCACTTTCTAGTACATAACCGGTATAATGATCTTTAAGAGGATTTTTGGTGTCACCAGCAAAACGAAAAGACGAAACTGCACAGGAGTCCATTAAACCGGACTTTCTTGATGGCATCGACATTAGCCGCGAAGAAGCGGAGGAAATGGAGAACAATGCTTTCAATGGTGCTGCACGAGACATCGCTGACAAAGAAGCTCTTTCGAATACTGAGATAGCGAACGCCGAGACAGCTGGCGGACCAGGTGTTTCGACCGAAGGTGACAAGGCAGAGAGCGACAAAGTTGACGGCTTATATAACTCCAAAGATAAGGGAAAGAATCGCGGCCGCTTTAGTTCACTGTTAAGCAGTAGACGCAACAAGTTGATTGCTGGAGGAGTCGGTGGTGGAGGCGTAATCGGACTGGGCTTGCTTGGTTTGCTTTTCTTACCGCTTGGACCCAAGCACATGGTGACGAATCTCCAGCAGACATTTTTCGCCAACAGCGAAGAAGCTGCAGAGAAGGCAACAAATCGTTTATTATCTAGCTATATTATTTACAAAGTAATGCCTGGCCTTAGTGGCACCTGTCCGTCAACGAAAGCAAACAAAAGTTGTGCCAAGGTTAGCCAAGATGACAATATCGTTACACAATTGTATCGCTCTTGGAGGGATCAGAACCTAGAAGGCAAGATGTATGAAAAGCACGGAATTGAAATACGCCGTGAAGGTAATACCATGGTCATGCGCAGTGATCGGCTGCAAGAAGATATATTTAGAGGCGACTATAACGGCGGGAATGACGCAGAATTCGAACGCAAATTCTTCACAACGATGGACCGAAAAGAAGTTCGCAAGCAGATGCTTAACTCCATAGAGAACGAGACGTTTTACAAGCGTATGATGTACCGCTATAAATACGGCAGGTTAATGGAACGGAAATACGGAGTGGTCAGGTGCCTTATCGCCTGTGACTATCGCCAAGACAAGGCGGATCGTAAGGAACTCCGCAAAATGAAAATGAAAGCATGGGTTATACATCGAGTCGTTGGTCCGTTAAACGAAGGTTACGGTATGGCGTTTGAGTGTGCTGTTGCTCAGTTCGATTGTGCTGCGGAGCATAACAATACTGTGGACGAGGACGGTACAAAGAAGACAAAGTTCGAAAACGACCTAAGGGATAAGACAAAAGAGATTATTGGCGATGGGCGCATGACCCAAGAACGACTTGCGAAATTACAGACAGACGCCGGTGAAATCAGAGAGAACGGTATGGCAAACTTCCTACTGAAGAAGATCTTAGGTGAGGCGGGTGGTAAACTCGTTGGTAATGTAGTTCCTGGGCTTGGGTTAGCCGACGCTTTAGCCAAACTGGTTGAAGGGGTAACTAAAGCAGGACCAGCAATAAAAACGATGCAGTACGCTATGGCAAGTGGGGCGGCAGTCAATGTCTGGACAATGTACCAGGCGAATGCCAGTGAAGTAAATTCCGGAAATATTAATGTAGAAGAGCTGGGGTATGTTGCCGACTCTCTCGGTGATAACTTTGGTAAGGATCAAGGTGGCGGTGGGGCAGGATCAACTCCTTACTACCAAGACATCATGGGCAGCCAGGGTGTCTCCACGGCCTCCCTGTTCCCTAAGGCAGAGGCAGCTTCTCCCTTCAAGTGTGATGATGGGTCGTATATCACCACTGGTCTATGCCCGGAAATGAGCGTGTCTGCTGCCACCGGTGGTGCCGAAGCTGTGAAATCCTTCAGTGATTTTTTAAGGAAGTATCACCTCGATTCGATTGCTGCTATATGGAACTCTAGTATTGGAAAAATTTTCGATGCACTCAACAACCTTATTGGTATATTCACTGATCTTGCAGGTGATCTTGCAGGTGCACTAACACCTGATGCCATAAAAGATAAACTTGCAGATCTTGCCAAAGCAATAGGTGAATGGTTTACCGAGAAGCTCTTCGTTAGCTTCATAACAGACGATACCAGTGGTGGCAGGATGTTCGAGGCAGCCGCACTTGGTGCAAACATCGCTGGAAACGACTTTGCGCACTATGGGCTTGGGGCAGGCAAAATATCCGACCAGGCAGCAAACAGAGTTCGTTACGCCCGTGCCGTAGAGCAAAAGCAAGAGTTTATGGAGAAGTCGATGTTTGCGCGCATATTTGATACATCTAGCAGCTACTCTACCGCTTCTCAATTGGCTCTTGCTATGCCGTCAGGGGCAAGTTCAACAGCTCACTCTCTTTCATCAACACTTTTGAATCCGGTAAGTATGATTTCATCAACACTGACTGGTTCTAGGAAGGTTAATGCCGCTCCTAAAGAAAACCTCGATTTGGCCGGAGTGACACAGTATGGATACGCAGAAAATGATCCAATCTTCAGTGTAACCGACTATGAAAAGTGGTGGACAGATAGCAATTGTGACGATGAGTCAGTGGTAACTGCTTGGGGTGAATCTGCAACGATGAGTAGTAAGAACGGCTCATTCGAGAATGACCAACCAAATCGCTGTAAGCTCATTGAAGCGATGTCTACTAGTAACTGTGGCTACACGAATGACGAGTGTCTTACTCCAGAGGAGCTCGGTGATCAAGTAAATTCATATGGTGAAAACACTAATGGTGGTGTGGCACTACGTGCAGCATCATTTAACATTTTGCACTCTCCTGATGGTAATGTAGAGGCTCGTTTGCGGAAATCTATCGACACGCTGCTTAACCCGCCCGGTGGTGGTGAACAGGTTGACGTTGTTGGGCTTCAGGAGGTCCGAAAGGACCAACTAGCTATGCTAAAGGCAAGTAACTTTGGCCAACAGTATAATATGTTCCCCAACACGCCAAACAACCGAGAGTATGAGCCGAACATAGTTGCTTGGCGAAAAGATAAATACACCGTCATAAAGGAAGCAACGATGAATGCTAGGTACTTCTTTGGAAATCCGGAGCAAATGCCAGTTGTAAAACTAAAAGAAAATTCAACAGATCGTGTACTCTATTTTGCCAGCATCCACAATCCCCGGTCTGGTGGAGATCCGTTTAGGGGTAATAATGAAGGTGTTCGTGACGATAACGCGCGTTTGTTCCAAGAATACTTTGCAAACCTTAAACAACAGGAGCCTGACACGCCGATGATCCTTGTAGGTGATTTTAACGCAGGCTACCAGGCGGCCGATAAGCTTGAAGATGTGCCATATGGACGAAGATCATTTTGCATCCTAACTAATGGCATTTTCTGGGATGCGTGGCATGCATCGAAGAAAATTGATGGCAAGTGTCCTAAACGAAGTACGGTTAATTTCATCGACCATATCTTTATTGATCGAGACACGCAGGTATCCAAGTTCTTTACTGCCCCACGGGGCATAGATAAAAATGGGTCAGACCACCCGACAATCTTTGCGGACCTAACTGGCCCTGATCTTACGGGAAGTGATGGTTGGTCATGGCCACTGAAATCAAGCGTCACCAGTGGCCCGTGCTATGGTGTGGAAGTTAAGGATCTCGGTAAGCATGCTGGCATGGATATGAATACATCGAAGGGTGACAACCCCGTGCTAGCAATACACTCTGGTAAAGTCGTAAGGGTAGGCGCAGATCCGTACGCAGGAAACTACATCACAATTCTTGCTGACGCCCCGTTCAACAACAAACGTGTCTACTATTCATACGAGCACCTAAAGTCAGGCACTATAAAATTCGCCGAAGGCGACCGTGTATTGGGCGGTGAGAAGGTGGCTATTGCGGGAACATCGGGCAGATTCTTTGGATCGTCATTAGGTCATTTGCATATCGTCACCGCTACAACAAATAGCCTGGGTGGGTATGGCAGCCTCGGAACTACATTTAACCCGATGGATGTATTGAAAAACGCAGGGCCTGCTCCGGAAGGTTACAAGTGCACGCAGTAATGAGTTTGTTACAAAATTATTATAAACGCTTTGTAAAAACCATGCGGCTGGCCCTGATAGGGGCCTTGGTTATCAGCGTCTCTATACCCCAAGCAGTATACGCATTACCGCAATCAGAAAAAGAACAAATCGATGAAAACTCTGTCGACTACGTTAAGGGAGGGGTATGTGCGCCCGCAGACTCGTCTGCCAGCGCTACCGGCGGAACAGTTGGCAGCTACACAAATCCCGTGTACGACGGAGTGGGTCAAGGCCCTACGGTCATATTGGGCGATGATGGCATATATCATGTCTATCTCACTAGCGATGACAAAAACCCCTTTAAGCATTTAAAGTCAAAGAACCTCGTGGACTGGGACCTGGTGTCGCGGGACACAATATCAAACCTCAACGATATTCCAAAAGATCTACGCAATGTAATGTGGGCGCCCGATGTTGCCAAGACTGGCGATCACTATACTATGGTGTTTACTGGCGGCTCTAAGGGGGGCAACGAAGGCGTGAGGTATATTGGCTACGCCACTAGCAATGATGCCGCCGGGCCTTTTAAGTATCGTGGGCGTCTCACAGAACCTCAAGATCCAGGCGGCCGCGTACTGGACCCGCACTTATTTCTCGAAGGCGATAAAATATATGTAACGCATGGGTCATCTCCGATCGCGATATCAGAGATAAATATGCAGACAGACGGAAAGATGTCGATTGTCGGATCGAGTAAAGAGTTGGTGCTCCGTGGCACCTGGGCAGGACATCCATCAACCATCGAACAATCTTGGCTGCATAAGATTGGTGGGTGGTACTACATGTTTTATTCGGCTGGGCACTATAGGGATCGTGATGGCCACCAAGAATATTCAGTTCGCGTTGCAAGATCTAAAAATCTAATGGGACCCTACAATCCCGAGGATCACTCAAGGATTGTGCTTCAAAGCAAAGATCCATTCGATGCTCCTGGGGCATCCACAATTATCCAAGACGGCTCTGGCACTTACTGGATGATATATAACGCCTTTAAGGGAGGTGAACGGCGGTTGATGCTAGATAAACTGAACTTTGAGAATGGTTGGCCAGTTGCAAATAATGGATATCCTTCGTCGACAAAACAAGACGGTGGTGGCGACTCGGGTGATGCCCCAGCCAGGGCAAGCATCGACGCCTGCTGCGCCACCTCAGGTGCCGACATTTCGGATCCCACAGCAAACACCACAGGTGCTCAAGGATCAACTGCTAAAGAGGTTTTTGTATTTCTGATTGGCAAAGGTTTGACCGCGAAGCAAGCCGCTGGAATAGTAGGTAACCTTATGTCGGAGTCCGGGGTAGGGAAAACAAAGTTTGATCTTGACCCTAAGGTCACAAACGGAATAGGTGCCTATGGTATCGCCCAGTGGTTATACGAGCGTAAGACGGCCTTACAGAAAAAAGCTAATTATGACACACTGCAAGTACAAATGGACTTCATGTGGCACGAACTAACCACGGGTTATAAAGCCAGCACCTTAACACCGATTAAAGCCAGCACGGAATATATAGGTCCGAACGGTTCAGTACGTATATTCCTTGAGAACTACGAGATTCCCTGTACAGCCGGATCCGACTGTGACAGCTTTTATAACACCAGAAAGGGCTATGCAGACCAAGCATACGCCGCTTTCAAAGATCTTGGACCAGATGATGTAGGTAGTACATTAGGTGGTGGTTGCAGTGGAAGTAGTGATGCGTATATTGACGCAAGTGGCTTCGCCTGGCCCCTCGTAATGCCAAAAAATAAAATATCAAATGGCTGTCCTTGGCCTACCCGTACTTCCCCCCCTTATTGTCACCACGATGGCACTCCCGCGTTTGACCTATTCGCACCCGTTGGGACAAAAGCGGTTGCAATAACTGACGGTACTATCGACAGCATAAATCCTTATCGTAGCACCGGTTGTCAATCTATTCAGTTCAAGAGTAATGACGGCTGGTACTACTGGTACGGACACACTAGAACGGATAGCGAGACTCCGGCTATTGGTGCTCCGTTAAAAGCTGGTGACTATATATCCAAGGTTGGAGAAAGTGTGTGTGCCTTAAATACTTCTCCCCACCTCCACATTGACAGAGGATTCCCTAAGGGGACGCGAGGAGGGGACGACCCTAGCCGTGATCCTGATTTCCTCAAGATTATGAACGAACTGTATAAGAACATGGAGTAGGGCCTGTGCAATTGAGTAGTAAAGAAAAATTAAGAATTATTTTGGCAGGGGCATTTATTTTAATTGCCTTGGTTTTTTTAGTATTACTAACCAGGTTCAATTCTGGAATTGGAGCCCCTGGGACAAAAGAAGATCATGGTCATGCACATACTTCAGAGGAAAAATCGCAGCTTGAGATTCGTGAAAAAGATAAGCTTGTTGAGTTCACCGGAAAGTCGATCGCTAATACGGTTGCCTCACAGTTATACGCTGAACATTACAAGAGGGGTGCGAAGCTAGAGCGGGAGGCGGGGCTTACAGAGTTCAAGCAATCCGGAGGTAAGTCAGCTGATATATCTGTTCGCTTTGAGCCATCCGGTGATCTAATTTCTGCTAGGATAACTATCAACAACAAGGCTACAAATGATTTTGACCTGGATATCAAGGAGGCCAAGTAATGAACTCAGGGCCTTATACAAAAGTAATAAACTATTTCTTGCTGTTGGCTGCGTTTATAATGTGCATCTCGCTGGTAATGTACGGATATGCAGTCACTAAAACACCAAGACTAAACGTATCCAACACACTTAGTAATAACATGTTTTTTATCGACAAGTTATCTGATGCCGAAATTCGGTACTATAACGGCAACACTTTTGTGGCCATGAATCCTACCACTAGAAAAACCGGGCTGTTATCGCAATACCGTATGCTCCCAGATGTAAATCAGGTTTTTTGGTTAACCAACGGGGTAGTGTTCGCTACGACCGAAGTAAGCACGTTTAGCGAACTTAATCCTATTCTTCAGAATGAGCTTGTTAATAACCCTGGTAGCCGAGCAGGTGACACCCCCACATATTGGTATCTTTCATTCCAGGATCAGCTCATTAGACCTATTAGCAACGATGTGGTTCAGCCAGCAAGCTTCGGTGTATTAGCAAGTGACGGATCATTCGTTTTTAAAGATGGCCCTGAAGGCTCATACTCAATACTCAAAGAAAACGGTGAGGTGATCCTTGGTGCTGTTAACGTAGAGGGTGACTCAAAACCTCTCTTTGCTACCGACAAAAAGTTAATTTACACATCTCAGGTAGAGGAGCGCTCAAGTAATCGAGAATCAGAAAGTGTGGTTTCGCTAAAGTCCGCGGAATTTTACAAAGAGGATAGTAAGACAATAGTTGACGACTTGTTCGAAGACAAAACTAGCACGGTATTTGGGGAAATCACTTCCATAGACGAAACACGTTACCTAATCAACAGAGCTGTAAAAAGGGATAAACCGGGTGGTGGTGATTTGTACATTTACGATACAAAATCAAAGAAGAGTAATCGAATAATTAAGGACTTTGAAGGTGTTGTCAGTAAGAACTCTTCGGGTGTAGTCGCTGTAAAACAGGGTCGTAAATTTAATGTTGTGCACCGTGTCGAAAGCGACGGCGTAAAAGATCGTGCCCGGTTTGAGCGAGAAGAGCACCAGACGGTAGCAAGCACTACCCACTTTGATGGGGGTTATATTCTTTCAAGTGGGAATGGTAAATCTTTCTTTATACATAAAGATGGAGTTAAGACAGACTTGCTTGGAAAGGACGCTTACGGCGGAGCTTTGGAGAAAGAAATCCAGAGGCTACCTAATAACAACAGACTACTCCGAGACATTGAGTCACCTTATGACACCAGCTACACCTTACAATTCAATGGTAAATCTAGAGATGCACTCGGCACATTGCAAGCAGCGATTAGTAGCAAGGGCTACGACCCCAATCAATTTATTATCACACTTACCCCTGGGAGAAGTGTTGAGTACTAGTTGGTAAGAATGACGTGGGTTTTGTCGAGGAAGTATTCTACGACTACGTCGGCATCTGTGGTGGTTATGAAGGTCTGGTAGTCTTGTAGAACTTCTGTGAGTGCCTTGCGGCGGGCACCATCAAGCTCGCTGAAGACGTCGTCTAGTAATAGTATGGGCTTCTTGCCGCGAGCTTCCTCAACAATGCGCATTTCGACCGTTTTGAGGGCTAGTAACATTGTCCTGGTTTCCCCGCGTGATGCTGCCTCGTGCAATAATTTACCTTTCAAAATAATCCGCATGTCATCGCGGTGGGGGCCATAGGTTGTGAAACCACGCTCAAAATCCTGTTTGGTACTTTGTTCTAATTTATGCAGCATATCAGAACTGTATTGGTCTGTTTGGCATCCGCTAACGTAAGCCACGGTGACTTCCGCGTCTGCACGCGAGATATCCTGGTATAACTGCTGGACTTGCCCACTAATCTTTGCAACTAGCTTCATTCGGTGCTCAGCGATTTGACCACCCAGTTGGCTTAAGCGAATGTTCCATGCGAACAACTGTGAAGCACCAATTTCTGCGCCTAGTTTTAGTAGTCTGTTCCTTTGCGCCAGGGCACGGCGGTACTGAACTCGCAGTGTTGCGAAACCCGGTGTGAATTGCTCCAGAATCCCGTCCAGGTAATCACGACGGAGGTCAGGGGAACTAGCAAGTAGTTGCAGATGATTGGGCTCAAACAACACCACCGGTATTTGCTTCTGTAGGCTAAGGCGTTTCAGTGGCTGGTCACTAATAACGTACTCTTTTTTTATGCTTCCGTTTGGTTCACTTATCAGTTTAACTGTGCGGGTGCCCTCTGGTGTACCGACATCAATTCGCGCCCATGGTTGCTCAAACTGCACCAGCTCAGCGTCTTTAACCCTATATGAACTACCGAGGCAATTCACCAAAATGGATTCAAGCAAGTTCGTCTTACCACTGGCGTTAGGGCCAACGATAATATTCACACCAGGATCTATCTCGAAGGAGCTGTCCTGGTACGAACGGAAATTTTGTAACCTAATATCAGTAATCATTACCTATAGTGTACTAGGATTTCAGCGGCATAATAACGTGTAGATAGTCGTTACTGGCAGGGTCGGCCAAAACACACGGTTCCAGCTTGCCGTTAAAGGAAACTTGCACGTCTTCACCACCAAGGGCATGTAACGCATCCAGAATATAACGTGAATTAAGCGTGATCACACCTTCGTTGGCGATCTGTGCTGCCGCACTAGCGGTGTTCTCACCAATTTGTGAGGCTATTGAACGAATACTAACCTGTTGTGCTTCGGCGTCGAGGTTCAGTGTCACACTGCCGGCACTTTCGCGGGCGAACAAACTCGATACCTTGGTAATATTTGTGAGTTCAGACTTCTTGAGCGTCGCGTCGCTAGCAAAAGAGCGCGGGATGAGCTTACGGTAGTCTGGGTACTTACCTTCGATAAGTCGTGCCACCAACTCTACGTCACCAACTGTAAACAGGACTTGTTGATCATCATGTGTCACAACGACGTCTTCTTCAAAGTCGCCAAGGATACGGAGCAAGTCAGCAAGCGCACTCGCTGGGATTAGCAGATCAACATCCTTATCAATACTAATGAGAGATTTTTCTGCTAGACGATAACTGTCAGTTGCGACGATATATAGTTTTCCTTCGTGTGTGTGCCAGTAGACACCGGTCAGAACCGGGCGGGCTTCGTCGCTTGATGCTGCAACTACTACTTGCTGGAGTGATTGTTTCAGTAGCTTTCCGGGGATCTTCCAGCTTGTGCCGTTTGTGATGGCAGGCATGACAGGGTAGTCTTCTGCGGAAATACCATTAATAGTTGAATTATATTTGTCGGCTTTAATGTGCAGCTTGTACTCGTCTAATTTCAATTCAATAACTCCACCCGGAAGACTACTCACAAAATCCTGCATAAGCCGCGCAGGGACGGTTATAGCGCCTTCTGCACTTACTTTAGAACCAATGTAGTGGGTGATTGCAATATCAAGGTTGGTTGCTGCAATACTGAGCCTGCCATCTACTGTCTTTAAGAGCACGTTTGAAAGAATTGGTAAGGTCCCTCTACTATTAGCAACACGTGCTACGCTGCTGAGTGCTTTGCTGAGATTTTCTTGTGTGACTTGGAGCTTCATTCTGTGTTCCTGTATACCTATATATTTAATTAGTAGTAGTGTTAGTAAGCACTGTGGATTGTGTGTACAAGCGGTTGATAACAGAGGTAAAATTACCCACAGGGGCTGTGTAGTTCCGCACACAAAATGTGTACAACCCACGTGAAAGTCGGGGAGTTTTCCATACGTATTTTGCAGATAAAACTTTGCTGTGCAGAACCCCGATACTTTGCCCACAGGCATCAGTGGCTTTTCCTACGGCTTCTACACAGGTCTTCCACATGGTCACAAAATCACTAAGCATACAAACGCTCCTTAATTTCATTTACGGCTGCCTTAATATCGGCATCGTAACTGACTTCTTTTTCGATCTTCTCGACAGAATGTATCGCGGTGGTGTGGTCTTTACGCCCAAGCTCGCGGGCAATTTTAGGGAAGCTGAGGTGTAGCTCGCTGCGCAGCATGTACATTGCGACTTGACGGGGGACGACAATATCTTTGTCACGCTTTGGCCCCATGATCTCTTCCATAGGGATTTGGAAATGTTTCGCACATCGTTCGATAATTTGTTTCGCACTAATATGTTTTGGCCGGGTCTTAGTAGCACCAAGTAGGGTGGTTGCTAGGTTGATGTCTGGGCTCAAGCCACGCATTTCACAAAATGCGAGCAGCTGGTTCAGCGCACCTTCAAGCTCACGAATGTTCGACTGCACCAAGTTAGCAAGGTATTCCACGACCGGTGGGTCAAGACTGACGCCGTGTACTTGGGCCTTGGTTTGGATAATGACACAACGCGTTTCAAAATCAGGGATCTGCATATCAATACTCATGCCCCAAGTAAATCGACTGCGCAGACGTTCCTCTAGTGTCGGGATGTCCTTTGGTGGTTTGTCACTACTAATGATGATCTGCTTGTTTGCCTGGTGTAGTGCGTTAAATGTGTGGAAGAACTCCTCCTGCGTCTTTTCCTTGCCAGCGATGAACTGGATATCATCAATGATCAGCACATCGGCGTTGCGGTAATAACTAGCAAAGTCGGTGTTTTTCTTGAATTTAATTGCGTCCAAGAATTCCTGCACAAACTGTTCAATTGAAATATATACGATGTTTGCGTCAGGGTTGCCAGCAATAACAGCATTGCCAACCGCCTGGATCAGGTGAGTTTTACCCAAACCAACACCACCGTACAGAAATAGCGGGTTATATTTAGTACCCGGGTTCGCTGCGATTGCCTGACATGCTGCATAAGCCAACTCATTACCAGAACCGACAATAAAGTTATCGAATGTGTATTTCTCGTTCAGGCCCAATCTGTATGAGTGGGTGAGTGAGCTGGTCTGGCTACGGCTTTGCTGAGAGTTCGCTGCGTTGTTCGCGATCCGCTCAGTCGTTGCTGCATTAAGAATCAACGTTTCTTCATCAGCCTTTTTAGGGATATTAATAGAGGAGTAGATCTTATATTCAATGCGTTCTGGGATTACGCCGTTCTTGGTGATCAGATCAGTGATCATCTGATTGTATTTCTGTTCCAACTGCTGCTTTATAAAGACATTTGGTACACCGATTGTAATGACATTGTCCTTGTGGCGGAGCAGACGGGTGTTCTTGAACCAAGTCACATAGGAGCCGCGTGACACTGTCAGTTCAATTTCGCCTAAGACCGTTTGCCACAGGTTATCCTGCATTACCCTCTCCCTTGGTGTAACGTTTTGTTCCTCTTAATATACAGAAAAGTAGTAGTTTTCCACAACCCTTTTGCCATCGTTTACTGATTTTATGCAAAATCATTGAAAAACTAGTTTTTTATACACAAAGGGAACGCTAATCTGTTAATCTGTGGAAAACACTTGAGCTACAGTGGAAAACTTGCTAGTATTAGTGGGTAAATATTGTTAATTTCACCATGAGTGTGAAAAGGCCGCTTGAACTTACGGACAACATACAGTATCGTTGTCTGGTTTGGGTGAGTCACGCTGACTCGCCAGCCATAGCGTAAGCTGCTAAAATAAGGATTGAAATGCCAAAGCGAACACACCAACCAAAGACTCGCCGCCGCGCCCGTGAGCACGGCTTTATGAAGCGTATGGCGACTAAAGCCGGACGTTCAGTATTGAACCGCCGCCGCAACAAAGGTCGCAAAGAGTTGTCTGCCTAAATCAAGCAGGACAATAAAAGGAGCCTCAAGCAAGGGCTCTTTTTTAATTCTCTGCGACCCCAGATGATACACTAGTTGTCAGTATGATTACTCCGAAATGTAACGATAAAATGCTGCCAGGAGGCGAAGCCGAGTGATTACTCGTAAAAACCGTTTTCATGGTTACAACAGTCTCCGCTACGTCTACCAGCACGGCAATACGGTGCGCGGTCCGTTGACAGCGGTAAAGTTTATAAATAATGATCGTCGCAAGGATTATCGTCTGGCGATCGTAGTCAGCAAAAAAGTCAGCAAATCCGCCGTGGTCCGAAACCGTATCCGTCGCCGTCTATATGAGGCATTTCGATTGGAGTCCCCAAATATCAAGCAGCCATACGACATTGTCGTCACGGTTTTTAACGAACAACTTGCCACTATTTCAGGTGAAGAAGTAAAAAAACTTGTCCATGCCCAGCTCCGGCAGGCAAAAATCATTTAGAAGCCGGTTTAAATCATCCACCACACCTGTTAGAATAGAGGATAACTATGTTTGATAATCTCGTCGTACAACCGATCTTTAATCTGCTTGTCTTTATTACAGCCCTGATTCCGGGCCATAACTTTGGCATTGCCATCGTCGTCTTTACAATATTGATTCGCTTTGCGATGTGGCCACTCGTCAAAAAGCAATTGCACCACGCCAGCGCTATGCGCAAGATGCAGCCTCAGATAAAGCGCATCAAGAAAGAAGCCGCCGGTGACCGTAAGCAAGAATCGGCCATGCTCATGGAACTGTACAAGGAACGGAATATCAGCCCGTTTGGCTCACTTGGTACCATTATTATCCAGTTCATCGTATTACTTGGCCTGTATTTTGCGCTGCGCAAAATGGTGCACGACCCAGCCGCACTCGTGGACTTTGCATACGATCCTATTAGAGACCTGCCGTGGCTTCAGGATATCGCAGCCAAGACCGCCAGCTTTGACGAGTCGTTCATCGGTCTCATGGACCTAACCCGTGCCGCGATTAGTAGCCAAGGTTTCTACTGGCCAGCATTCCTACTAGTTCTTGGAAGTGCGTACGTACAGTTCAAACAGAGTTCACAGCTAATGCCAAAGCCCAAGGACGGGCGTGGCCTAAAGCAAATTCTTAAAGATGCTGCAGAGGGCAGAGAAGCTGATCAATCTGAGGTCAGCGCCGCGGTCATGCGTGGCACCCGCTTCCTGATTCCTGCCATGATCCTATTCTTTACCGTTGGACTTGCCGCCGCCTTGAGCCTCTACTGGTTTGTTAGCGGAATCGTCGCGATCATCCAACAGAGCCGTGTTCTGAAACAGGACGAAGAAGAAATGGAAGCAATCGCCGATGAGCCTGCCAGCAACAAGGTCATCGAAGGCGAAGTAGTTACGAGGGGCCAGGGTTCAAAAAACAAAAAGTCCAAATCATCTCAAAAAAAGAAGAGGAGATGACATGAGTGAGCTATTCCTTTCAGGCTCAGTAATGAAAGCTAATTTGATAGAGCAAGAAGGCACGTTATGGTGCGGAGGCGTAACTGTGTTACGTCGACAAACCAAACGCGACTTATTGCCTGCCAAATTAGTTTGCAATTGGGACGGAAAGGAGTAGGTTGCTCAAAATGGAAGAATCACTACAATACGCCAAGAAATATCTTGAGGATCTTTTGTCCTTTTTCGGACTCAACACCGATATCTACGCCACCAGCGAAGACAATGAGGTTATTGAACTACACGTGCCCTCAACCCACCTAAACGGCTTCCTGATTGGTCAGCACGGCGACACAATGCGTTCGCTCCAGTATATGGTTAGTAATGCACTGAAAAACAACGGCTTTGAAGTCACCCGTGTGAATGTAGACGTTGCCGAATACAAGAAACAGCGCGCAGATCGCCTGGCAGAGAAAGCAGAGGAGTGGGTCAAAAAGGTCCAAGACACTAACGAACCAATGCACTTGCAGCCAATGAACGCTGCTGATCGCCGCATCGCCCACAAAGTCGCCGCAGACGCTGGTCTGATTACAGAATCAGAAGGCGAAGGCCGCGACCGCCACGTCGTCTACAAACCCGCCGCAGAATAAATGCACAGAATATAATTCTGGAACACTATACAAAGTTGACCGATCGGTCGTTTATGTATAATACTTAAGCATATGAAGGGTGGGACAGAAACCAGTGCTGTAATTGACGGCATTATGAGATTTATTGTTGGTGGCGGAACGATCACCACAATTTTAGCGGCACCTGGTATGGCCGAGGTTCTCGATAAGCCAACACTAAATTACTTTAACAAGCTTGATAAACGTGCTCAGCGGCGAGAACTAAAGCGTCTTGTCTACTATATGAAGCAAAAAGGGTTAGTTTATCCTACGAGTGAAGAATACATGCATGGTATCGTCGTGACAAAGAAAGGTCTAGAACGGCTAAAGACAATAGACTTTGAAACATTGCAGATTCCTACACCAACAAAATGGGACAACAAATGGCGGCTCGTGCTGTTTGATATTCCAGAGCACCGTCGTGCTGGACGACGCGTACTAATATCAAAGTTAAAAGCAATCGGTTTCTTGCAACTTCAAAGAAGTGTGTGGGTACATCCTTTACCTTGCAGAGCAGAGATAGAGGTTATCACGCACCACTATAATATAGCGCGATACGTTTCCTATATCGACGCGACAGGTATCGACAACCACGACGTACTAGTCAAAAAATTTAAGACTATTCTCACTCAGCCGAAGTAAGTATCTGTATAATCCTAAAGTGTCTACTTAAATGTCCGATCGGTCAGTCCAGTAGACATGTTTTGCACAGGATTTTTTCAGGTTCTGCTGTTCGACACGGGCTGAATTACTATATGATATAAATAATTATTTGGGGGTAGGTAATGAGTACGCCGGTTAAATTTTTTGGAGTCATTCTTGGTGTGCCAGCGTTGATCATCGGGCTGTTACTTGTTAACGCATTCATATATCCTTTTAGCTCCAAGAACCCTAATTTTTCCGACGTAGAGCAGGCATTCTCTAAACTCCAGTTTCCTTCAGACTGGCAAGAAATCAGCAGCAGCGAAAACCGAGGCATTGCCGGTCGCGGCTGCGACCCCTTCAACTCCTCCGGCTGCTTTAGTAAACGAAAAGTTTTTAGTGTTCCAATAAATGTGGGTTCGACACAGGTGTCGCAGGTTCTTAAGCAGTCTGGATGTGAGAGCATCTCCATCGAGGAGTATAAATATAATGACACAGACAAACCTTCTTATAACTTTAGGTGCACAATAGGTAGTAACGTTTTCTATAGTGGTAACCTAAGTGGTACAGAGAATCGTGTCAGCATCAGCAGCAGCACCTACTAGGTTTGTAAGTCGCGCAGTCTTTTTTGTATTTGTATTTTCCCTCTTGGCACCAAGCAGAGCCCTGGCAGTCGAAAATGCTAATTGTAAAGATGTGGCAATAATCTTTGCAAGAGGCTCGGGGCAGAACCCGACAGGCGAGTTTATTAACGATCCTCTGGGTGATGATTTTAGGTTTGCTGAGAAAGAATCATACGCATTTTTCAAGAATCATACAGACCATCTCAGTAATGACTATCCGAATATTCCTTACAAGGCTGTTTCGATTCATGACTTTCCAGGCAAGTATGATCCGTTGGGTTACCAGGCAGTTGGGGTTGGGCTGGGAGAGATTGCAAATACAGCCAACGCGGATGCATCATGGGTGCCCGGTGATTATCAGGCCAGTGTGAAACACGGAGTCGCCGAAACGACAGGCTACCTAAGAGATCAGATCGCCACTTGTCCCAATCAGTACTTTATAGTGGGTGGTTACTCCCAAGGGGCACAGGTAATGGGCGAGAGCCTATTCCAATTAACCTCCGACGAAAGGTCAAAAATACTTGGGGTGGGCTTTTTTGGTGACCCAAAATATGTTGGCTCGACAGAAGGGGTGGGTGTAAAACCAGCCCTATCATTCCCGTGGCGTCGTGGAGAGGCAACTAACAAAGATACAGGCATGCTCGAGCCACGCTTCCCGTATGTGCCAGTAGGGATAGAAATGCGTACGCTTAGCTGGTGCAACCGCCATGATATTGTTTGCGGAGGCTGGAGTGCATATAGAAAAAACAGCTCACACAGTGCTTATTCAGAAAGCTCGATCGGGTATGCCGTTAACGAACTGGTAACTATTGCAGCACCGCAACTACTCGCGTTGGACAGAAAAACGGACGGCTCAGGCGTTCCACCAGTACAACTATCAAAAGCAGACAAGGATAGGGAACGCGACGTGATGTTTGTGATGAACGATAATAGCAACAGCGATGTTCTAAATACTTTCAGGTATTCACTTGACCCCACGCTCGATCAATTCGTCAGGAATTTTACCGGGACTCGGTTTGCAGCGAAATCTTTTGGTGAGCATGACTATGGTTTTAGCGCCCCAAGGGTCGATAATATCCAATCATTCCTCCCTTATGCAGGTTTCAATCCTTCAAATCCTGTTTTTACTTCCAGTAATCTTACAAAATCTTTTGCAACAAAATACCCCTTTGGCCAGCCAATTATAGGGGGTGGAGATATAGAGGACCCCTACCAACTTGCCATTGAACGCGCGGTTGTATCAACCGGCTGGCGCGATGACCTAAATGTTGAACGAAACATAGTTTTAATCACAGACAGACCACCAAAAGATCCGTATGAGTACAACATCTGTAACGGTACTGTCAGGCAATGGATGCATTTTCCAGACACAAACGGGTATAAAAACTGCTACACCAATTACCACCGAGAAGTCTGGCAAAAATCATTGTTACCAGAAACATGCGAAACAATCCTGAAAGTAATTATTGAAGACACGTGTACGAACCCGCTCATGTCGCCGCATTATGTGCAAATGAACAAGCGAACTCTAGAAGACGAAATCAAACTCGCTCAGGCATACCGCACCAAAATATCGATCGTCATCCCATATAAATTCGCCCAGGCGACACAGCTTGGAAACAAACTTTCTGATGTTAGAGTTCGCGACAAACTACGCGGCATTGCAGAAGCCACTGGTGGCACGTTCGTCTATTACGACACCAAGACACAGTTCAATAGCACCTCGCTGTACGACACTTTGTGGCGTGTGTTCACCAAGCAGCCCCGTTCGCTGAGCACTGTGGCGGAAGGCGCCGTTGCACCGAAGGTTCTGGCGGTGCAGACAAATACGCCAACGATATTTGACGTAAGTCGTTCCGGGGTTGTGGCATCGAACTATAAATGGGATTTTGACGATAACGGCACCTGGGATGAGGTAACCCAGGGACCAGTTACTCAGCACGAGTTCACATCACCGAACAAAGGCATACTTAGAGTGCAAGCAACTAGCGCCGGAGATGCTGTGCTGGGAGAAACAAGACAAATATATACAGTGTCAGAGGGGGAGATGCCAACTATAGAAAAACCAAATTTGCCAGAAGGGATTACTGCGGCACAACAAGCGAACGGCACGGTTTTGCTCAAGTGGATACCCGAAGATACCAACCAAATCATCGTATTTGATTCCACAACGAACTTACCGGTCGGCTCAACGCCCCTAAAAAGTGGTTCGCTCACGCTCCCTTCGAGCTATGACAGTTTAGCCATCCGGGCGGTTAGTGACGCAGCAGCTAGTGACCCTGTCACGATTTCCGTTGTAACCTACACGGCTCCAATAGTAGAGGAAGAGCCATGCTGCGAACTACAAGAACCAAGCCCGGTACCAGAGGAACAACCTATTCTCCAAGGACTCGACGTGATCCCACCACAGGTTATTGAAGTATCTGAAGAACCTCAGGCTGCACTTGTGGGGGTGAGTCCAGTTTTCCAACCTGCAACTATAACTACCACTAATTTCACGCAAAGAGCCTTTGCCGGAACTATCCCAATTGCCGAAATCCCACAAGTGGCTGGTCTATCTGCTGACAAGCTACCGGCACAAACTTTCCAAACAGCGGGGCTTCCGCCCCAAAAGCCAACACCCAAATTAATTAATTGGTGGGTTCTCTGGGGAGTAGCAACCACAATCATATTCTTCATAGCTTACAGGGCGGCAAAGCGTAAGCAATTGCAGCAGTAACAAGAGTGATATATCCTTAGGTTACCTAATGAGGGCGTCAAATGAAGAAGATTAACCAGGGTGGTTTCTTATCTTTTTTTGAAATAATGGTAATCCTTGTCGTTGCCACGTTGTGTTATGCGGGTTTCAAAGTGTACCAAAATGACAAGGCAGAGAAAGCTACATCAAGCAGCGAAACAACTAACTACGAAGGACAAACAAAAACCTATACCGACACCGCCAAAAAGTTTACCTTTGAATACCCAATCACCTGGGAGGCATCCAATCCTGAACCAGGCGGGAGTGACTCTCTTGGTGACAAGCCAATAGCTATCACCGACTGGTCGGTCGTATCCCGAGACGTGCGCATAAAACCCTTGGAAGGCCAAAAGGACAACTACATCCGGATTACGCCGAATATAACAAAAGACTATGTAGCCGAGCAAAGAGCCCGCAAGGACCGGTTCCATACCCTCCTAGACGGCAAGATCAACAATTATGACACGCTTTACGACAAACTAGAGTTTAAGGGAGATGCCGAAAGTTACGTCGACCACACATACTACGTTCTACACGGTGAAACATACGTGATGTTCACATTCCGGGAAAACCACCACCATGACATGAGCGGCACAAACTACGACGACAAACAAAACCTCCCAGGTTTCCAAGCCATAGTTAACTCAATAAAATTCACCAACTAATACAGTCACCCAACAGCTGTATTGTGTAGACCCTTTCGCTGGTATATGCTTAAGCTAACTAATAAAGGACACCACATGAAAAAGTTAAATCAAAAAGGTTTCACTGGGTTTGAAATAGCACTATTAGTACTCGTCCTGGCGGCAATCGGATTCGCTGGCTATACGGTATATCAGAATCAAAAATCCAACGAAGCCCAAACTAGCACCGACAAAATTGCAGGTGTAGAGAAAAAAGATACCGAGGAAAAAGAGTCACCAAGGTGTGACGAGGGACTTAAAGAATTTAGTGATGAAAAAGTCGGAGTTAGATTCTGCTACCCAGAAAAATGGGGGCTAGAAATTGGACCTAATGTTGATTTCCTGACGAATAGGGTCTCGTTGACCAGCCCAGATTACCACGAAGACCCTGAAGCAAGTTTTGGGGGCAGTAAAACTGGGAGTGTGGTCTCTGTAATTATTTCTGACACTACCAATCCTGCGCATGATCGAGTAACGGTACAGAGTATTTTAGACGGTACCGAAAAAGGGAAGTTATATTACTCTGATGTTAGCCACGCTAAGGTAGCTGGTTATGACGGCGCCAAGTATATTGCAGGCTATGAGGGCCCACGGAGTTCGACATATGCATTCGAGCATAACAAGAAAAAATACTCCCTAGGTATTAGTGAAGACATAGATGGACCTAATTTTAACGATAACCAAGCCGACTTCGAGAAGATAGTAAAGTCATTCCAACTGCTAAGCAACTAAGGAGCTCACATGAAAAAACTTAATCAAAAAGGTTTCTCGCCATTTGAAGTAGCACTTCTCATCCTAGTTCTAGCAGCACTAGGCTTTGCAGGTTTTACGGTGTACCAAAAGAACAGGCCGGAAGATCAGTCGCAAACTTCTATTGAAAAGCAATCAACCAGAACGCCTATAGAAAAACAGTCAGCAGAACAACAAATCGATGAGTACGCTGGCTGGAAGGAAGAGATAAATAACAAGTACAAGTTTAGCTACAAGTACCCTGCGAGCTCCGGTAAACTCACCTGGACAACCTTCGTGAGCGAGAACCCAGAAAGCAGCCAGGGTTATAAACTAGGTGATTATGTTAATGCCGCAGGGGTTGGGTTGGCTATTTCTGATGTAAGGGGCACAGGTTTTCAACCTTTTACCTTTAGCATCGACAAAGTAGGTACTGTAGAGGACTTGGGTGGTTCCTGGGAGCAGAAAGTAGATCCTAATTACTACACCCAAAAGTCGAAGACGACTGTGACAAAAAACAATATAAGCGGAACCCGGTGGGAATATAAATCGCTCAAAGAAGGGAACTCAGACTTTATACGCTACCGCTACATCAAAGGCGACCTTAGCTACTTTATGCTTATTGAGGGAGTGGCGGACGGAATTAACTTACTTGAACACGGGGAAAAGATCCATAAATCCTTCACCTTTTTATAACCTAACAACGCCCATATCATAGGAATTCATATGAAAAAACTCAACCAAAACGGCTTCTCGCCATTCGAAACTATATTATTGGTTCTTGTTATAGTAGCTTTAGGATTCGCTGGTTATGTAGTTTATCAAAGAAGTAAAGACAGCCAGAACAACCAGCAAACTACAGTAGTGAAGAAAGAAACACCTACTGAAGAAAGTAAAGTGGAAGTCGACGAAGAAGCTCAAAAGTGGGAGTTAGTAACAAGCAGACAGAACGCCTTTAGCATTCGCATTCCTGATGGGTGGAAAGTTGTGAATTATGGTCAATCTGACAATCTTCGTGCCAGTAGTGTGTCTTACAAAGCGGGCACTAAGGCACAGGTGGAAAACATAGAGTATGCTTACGCCGGAGACAGTCCAGTAAGGTTCTCGGTGACACAGCTTAAAGATAACGAAAGATATTCGTCGGACGGCGCGTCCGGGACGCCCTTTAAACTTGGAGATATAACTGGAACCAAGTATTACAAGAAATACCCTGTTGAACCAGTAGAAGGGATTGGTCCACTGCCAGGCGAAGAAGCCTATACTTATGAGTTCAAGACATCCGGAAAGATTACCTTGGTCTCGTATGCCGTATACCATAAAAACCAATATTCAGAAGATTTCTTAAAAACAAACTACAACCAAGCAACCAGCGATATCAATCAGATTGAATTAGTTGAACGAGTAGTTAAAACATTGCAGATCAAATAAGAATTTCTAACTAACTGCCAGACGGTTCTGGAGGGCGGTTTGGTAAGCGGGGCTTGGTTCTACTAGGGCGTTATCAAGACGTGTAACAGCGATGCGGTCGACTAATTTGCCTCGGATGTTGAGTTTGTACGCGTCAACCTTAACGTCGTAGTCCTCAAGCTTTTGATTGAGGCGAGCGACAGTTTCTTTATGCAAAGACATAGTGAAAGGGGAAGCAAGGCCACGAGCTGGCATATCTGTAACGCCGTGTTCGACGTTGTGTAGGACTGCGCGCTTGATAGCACGTACCTGACGGGCGATTTTAAGCGCTGCAAGAGGGGAAGCGCTGTCTGAATTTTGTTCTGTTTGTTTTTGCATGACCAATACATATTAGCATAAGCTTTGTATTTTGTCAATAAGCTGTCACAAAGTATTGTTTTTCTACTGTATTGTGCTGTTATAAACCTGTAGGGTTTCTTCTGCCATCTTACGCCAAGAATATTGTTTTAGAACGTCCTGGCCTCTCTCAACGAGAGTGTCGGCGAGTTTCTTGTCCTCTATGACTGACGTAGTCTTTTCTGCTATATCTTCAATAATAGTAGGGTCAAAGTACGCCGCCGCATCCTTGTATACCTCTGGTAAACAGGTCGCGCTGCTGCTGACTAGGGGGCAGTTGTACACCATTGCCTCAAGGCCGGGTAAACCAAAGCCTTCTGACAGGGAGGGAAGTACGTAGCATTCGGCGTTCTGATACAGCCACTTTAGCTGTGCGTCACTGATAAACCCCGGTACAATAATTGAATCTTTGGCGGGGCTGGCTGCGATCCAGCGATTGAGATCTTCCCGGAATATGCCACTGATCTTCCCTGGCAACACTAACTGTAGTTCATGTTGTGAAGTTTTGAGTATTTCAAAAGCTTTGATTAGCCGTTCGATATTTTTATGCGGCAATGGCTGGCCGACATGGAATATGAATGGTTTGCTAACACCGCTTAACGGCTCAGCTGGTCCGTCAGCCGCTGGTTCGGCCGATTCGTATGTTCTGACGATTTTGTCTTTAGTAAATGGCTGGTATTTGGCTAGGTCTGCGGCAACATAATCTGTCGGTACAATAATTTTCTTAGATTTACGATGTGACCACCACAGTAAGAACCGGTATAAACTCATGCCAATTATGTGAAGCCAAGGTGGAAAACGGCTTGGGCGGGTGTGGTGCAGCATGGTGAGATCATGCGTAGTCGTGACGATGTTGCCAAAATACAGCACTGGCTGCTGGGTCATAGTGAAGTGGACGAGGTTCGGCTTTAGTCGATACAGCCGCCATGCAAATGAGATCTGCTCGAGTGGGTTAAATGAAAACTGCTTAAATCTACAACTCTGGGTAGAGAAATTTTGGTTGGTTGGCTGCCAGTTATCATCGGGTTTTACTAGGATGGTGTAAGTGTTATCTGTGTCTATTGTCTGGAGGTGTTCTATCAATCTGTCGGTATAACGACCTGTACTTGCCCGTCTGTTTCTGGCATCAATGACAATATGCATAGATATAGTTTACAGCAGCAGCAATCTTAATAAGAGGATACAATTAAATGAGTTTTTGACTGAACTATTTCTGAACAACCATATCTACGAACGGATAACCAAGGTTGTTTGTAACCAACTGATAGTTCCCAGACTTATCGTAAGCTTTAGCAAACCAGCGGTAAGTTCCTGCTGGGTAGCTTGCTAGTAGCCAGTCATATTGGTATAACGTACCAGCATAAGCCTTGGTCTGGGTAAATTTTAGACTAGTTGCTGAGGTGTTATTTAAGTACCACTCTACCTTTGATGCGGCGTCTATCTGGCTTATGTTTAATCCTACATAGGCTGTACCTTGAGTTGGCACCCAAGTAGTCATGTGGTTTTGGGTAAATCGACCAGACACTTTCCCTTGGACATTATTGTTAACAATCATATCGACATAAGGGACGCGCGGTGCACTTTGGGCTAAACGGTAGTTCCCCTTTGTGTCGTATACTTTTACAATCCATCTGTAGGGTCCTGAGACAAGCGATTTTATAGGCCAATCATACTGATATAAATTTCCTACTCGTGGGGAGGTTTGAGTATGTGCAAGTGATCCCGTCTTTGTGTTATTTAAGTACCACTCTACTTTTTTAACGCTCTTCACTTTAGTAGGATCAACGTTGATACCTACATAGGCTACGGTCTGGCCATTTGGCCAACTAGCAGGATTAGACTGGGAGAATGTTGCAGTGACAGTCCCAGGAGTTCTTTGCGTCTCAGCTTCCAGGAGCATGTTTACGTCGGAATCGACTGCCTTAGGGGCTTGGACACTGCTATTCTCCACCTGGACTTGATTTTGTGGTGTAGCAGCAAAAACTCGAAAGGCGGTGTATCCTATCGCTGCTGTCACGAGAGAAAAAATTAGTAATGAGCCTAGGTGCATTATGCCATGTTCGTTTGTAATACTTTTCATTATGTTTATCCTTTTAAATATATAGTCTTATATTAATCCAAACTTGATAAATATACACCATTGGATATCTTCATAACACAAGAGACTTCCAGGTGGAAATGACAAAGCATGGCGTTTCAGTATAAAATACTTGCAAACAATGGCAGAAAGAATAAATTACTACCTGAAGCAAACGAGTCTATGGATTTTCTTTGGCTTGTTAGCATACATGCCATTTCATATCTTTTTGTCTACCTGGGTTGGCAGCTCGTTCGGTATTTTGGAGGAAGCCAAGGTCGCTAAGGACGTTCTTTTGGCGGCCGGTTTCTTGATAACACTGGGGCTGAGTGTTAGGCAAAAATGGTTCAGGGAACTCTTACGAAGCAAATTGGTATGGTTGATCATTGCCTACGCTGCTCTGCATGTATATCTTGCGCTGATAAAACCAACGGATCAGGACGCAGAGATATTGGGGCTGGTCTATAACACTCGTTTTCTCCTCTACTTCTTGTATGGCTTGCTGTTGACCCGGCTTTTTCCGAAGGTGAAGCTTCAGCGGAGGGCTGTACATATAGTGGTTGCCACGACCTTCTTAGTAACGCTGTTCGGTGTAGTTCAGTACACATTGCTGCCAGATAGCGCTATGGAACATGTTGGTTACTCAAAAGCTAACGGTGTCTTGCCCGCTTTCTTTATTGACCAGAAGCCCGACCTTGAGCGGGTCATGTCGACAGTGCGGGATCCGAATTCACTTGGGTCATACCTTATTATTACCGTGAATGTGTTGCTGGCCGTGCTATTTGCGACCAAACGGCTATCAACAAAGAAGGCTTTGATTGGGGCAGTGGCACTGACGGGTTTATGCCTTAGTCTGACCTTTTCACGAAGCGCTCTACTTGGCTTTGTGGTAGCAGTAGGCCTCTTCTTACTCATGAGCAATAATCCGGTTAAACGATGGCTTAAGCAGCATGTACGACTAGCTGCAGTGGGAGTGCTGCTACTACTGATTGTAACCGCCGGAGTTTTCTACTCGGTCCGAAACACCTACTATGTCCAGAATGTCGTGTTCCACGCGGACCAAAGCACAGTTTTAGAGGACCCTAATCAACTGCGTATTCGCTTCTGGCAAGAGTCTGTGTGGGCGATTGTGTTAGAGCCTGCAGGTACTGGACCAGGGACGGCAGGGCTGGCATCAATCAAAAATGATAAACAGGGTACAGTTCTAAACGAAAACTACTACCTACAGGTTGCCAATGAGGTTGGAATTATTGGGCTGATGTTGTTCTTGCTCATTTTGATCGTTGTGGCGTATGGTTTGTATCGGCGCAGGGCGTATTTAATGCCAGTAGCCTTACTCGCCAGCTTTGCTGGGCTAGCGGTGACTAATATGCTAGTTCACATCTGGTCAAACGAAGCTGTCGCTTACACCTGGTGGGGCTTGGCTGCTCTTATGTTCATTCGTAAGCCAAGTAAGTCCAATTTTAGGCTAAAGAAGCTAGCTAAATCATTGTAATTTAGTAGCTAGCAGTACAGGCTGCTAACAGATCTGGTATAGTAGAGAGACAAGAATTTAAAGGGGAATGTATTCAATAATGGCAAAGACTGCATTTATTACTGGTGTCGCTGGCCAAGACGGCGGGCACCTTGCAAAATTACTACATGAAAAGGGCTATAAAGTTTACGGAATGCTCCGTGGACAGTTAGAGGCAAGCCACCCACGATACTCTCAGATCAAGCAAGAAATGCCATATGTAAATATTGTCATGGCTGACCTGTTAGATCTCTCGGCACTTACCCGTGCTATGCAAGATATTAAGCCTGATGAGGTCTATAACCTTGCTGCAGTCAGCCACGTTGGTTATTCGTTCCGTGACCCTGTTCTAACTGCTGATGTTACCGGCAAGGGTGTGCTTAACATGCTCGAGGCAATCCGGTTAGCAGGCCTAGAGAAGACTACCCGTTTCTACCAAGCGTCTACATCTGAAATGTTCGGTGGCCTGGACTACAATCGTCCAGATGAAGGTTATACAGAGGAGGCACGGTTCCATCCCCGCAGCCCTTACGGCGTTGCGAAGTTGTACGGTCACTGGATTACCAAGAACTACCGTGAAAGTTACGGTATGTATGCCACCAGCGGGATACTGTTTAACCACGAAGGCGAACGCCGCGGTCCAGAGTTCGTGACACGAAAGATTAGTAAAGCAGTTGCACGTATTAAACTTGGCAGGCAAGAACATATAGAGCTTGGTAACCTAGATTCAAAGCGTGACTGGGGCTATGCAGGAGATTACGTAGAGGGTATGTGGCGCATGCTTCAGCAAGACGAACCTAGCGACTTTGTGCTAGCAACGGGTGAGACCCACACAATTCGGGAATTCGTTGAATTATCATTCAAAGAAACCGGCGTTGAAATTGAATGGCAAGGCAGCGACGTTGACGAAGTTGGCGTAGACAAAGCAAGCGGCAAGACCTTAGTTAAGATCAACCCTGAATTTTTCCGCCCCGCTGAGGTTGATATCCTGTTGGGCGACCCGACGAAAGCAGAGACAGTTCTCGGTTGGAAGCGCCAAGTTGATTTCCCGGGGCTTGTTAAGCTCATGGTCGAACATGATCTTACATCCGAAGCCACCAGTAATTAGTTTCTTATACCACTGGCTCTACCACCGGTAGATGGCTATCTCACCTCAATAGGGATATACAAGCCTAGGTCATTGAGCCATGTTATACCCTCAGCGACAGGTAGAAGATATTCAGAATAAACGCCTTTTTGACTAGGTGCGGTGTAGTAATTCCCGAAATGAGCGGTACCGTTAGGTGCGACGCTACTTTCTAACAGTTTTGCAGGACGATTTGGTGACCACCAAGCTGGATCCTGGAAGCTACTTAGCCGGTCGTGGGGTCGTGTTGTTCCGAGTATTACTGGGTTAGCTCCATCACGTTGCCATGTAGACGCACCATTATTTACGGCAGTAACTATAAAGTAGAAGCGCTGCCCCGGTAATAGATTATTCGTATTAACGGGCGTGGTCATGGATGCATCGGTATATGTTTGCTGGTTCACGAAACCCCAGTTAAAGTTTTTGCGTACGTTTGCGGAAATATGAAAACCAAGATCATTAAGCCAGGTAAAGTTTTCTGCTACTGGCTGGAAGTATTCTTTGTGTGTGCCACTGAATGCTGGGGCGGTGAAAGTCCCTTCAAATTCCGCTACTTGACCTGGTGAAACCGAGGCCTGCTTTAATGACCCAGATCTGCTTAGGGCAGGCCAACTATTATGATAAAAACTGCTCGGCCGATCTCTTGGCCCTGTGGTGCCAAGCTTAAGAGGATACAGACTATTGTTATACCAAGTTGTGTTACCACCATTCTTGGCAGTTAAAACAACATAAAATGTCTGGTTGGGTAGAAGATTTTGGATGTCTAAGGATGTATTTCGCGTGCTGTCTGTATAGTAGTCCTGTTTTATGTATTCCCAAGCATAGTGTGTATTTGCAGAGAACTGGAAATAGACACCGATTGAGGGCATCCATGTCAGCCCTTCAATAACAGGCGTAAAGTATTCTTTTAAATGTCCGTTTGCTGGTATAACGACAGGAAATTCAAATC
>CAZXBL010000006.1:0-31195 GCA_964638875.1 uncultured Candidatus Saccharibacteria bacterium
TTACCCGTAAGCCAGCAGTTAGCCATATACAGCCAGAGCAAGTCTCCGGTATGATAGATACTACCGGTACCGTAACTGACCATACGTTCATCACCGCTATGGGACTGCTAAGGGTCGGGTTGGACACGCTTGGTCAAAATGACTCAAGCCGCCCAGCTGGCTCGGTCCGTGAACGTATAGATAGGATGTTAAAGGTATGATAAACCTATCCTACCTCCTCTCCCATGCTTCAAACAATTCTGACTGCACAAGCCAGCAGTTTTACCTGTCAATGTATTTGCCGATACCTTTCCAGGTAAAAACTACAGCCTTGCATCAGTCAGAATCGCTTTCACATAATCTGACAGAGAAAGTAATATAGGTTTATTATGCCCGCCTCACAAAAAGATGTTATTTACGTCGATGTAGACGACGAAATCACCGCAATTATCGAGAAGCTGCAAGCTTCATCGGGCAAAATTGTCGCGCTGGTACTGCCCAAACGTGCAAGTGTTTTTCAGAGCACCGTTAACATGAAGCTGCTCAAGCGAACCGCCGACAAAACCAAGAAAAACATGGTTCTAATTACATCTGAAAAGAGCATCATGCCGCTTGCAGGTGCTGTTGGTGTGCATGTTGCCAGTACCTTGCAATCGAAACCAACGATTCCTGTCGCCCCAGCCCGTTCTGATACTCCAGTAAGTGTTGATGAAATAGAAGTTGGCGATGTCGACGACAGCCTGCCAAAGAGCGCTCCTGTAGCTGCTGCGATGCCTGTAAATGATGCGGAAGAAACGATTGAACTGGATGATGAGCCAGCTGCGGCCCCCACAAAAGTAGCCGCAGCCAAGAAATCATTCAACAAGAAGTTAAAAGTGCCCGATTTCAACAAGTTCCGTACTAAATTGATGCTCGGTGCCGGTCTATTGGTACTGCTGATTGTAGTATTTATATTTGCGAACGTCGTATTGCCCAAGGCTACGGTCACGGTCAAAACCAACAACGTCGATCTAACAGAGTCGGTTGATGTTGTCAGCTCACCTAACTTCAGAGAAACTGATGCGGAAGCTGGCAAAGTCCAAGGTGCGCTGAAAGAGTTCAAGAAAACCGAAGTTCAAAAAGCGGCTGCGACGGGGCAGAAAGACATGGGCACTAAGGCCACTGGTTCTGTGACACTTGCTCTCAGCGACTGTACAAAGGAACAAGTAACTGTTCCAGCTGGCACGGTGCTTTCATCAAGCAACCTCAACTTTATTACCCAAACAGAAGTCACTATGCAAAGTGTTAAGATTGGCCCAACCTGCCGCAATAGTGATTTCAAAAACGTTTCAACTGCCAAGGTCAGCGTAACAGCCCAAAGTGCCGGTGATCAGTACAATGTCAGCGCCCGTAACTACGCGGTGACTGGTTTTGGTAATGTCAGCGGTGCAGGGGAAGCCATGAAGGGTGGTACCAGTAAGATCGTAAAAGTTGTTAGCCAACAAGATATCGATAATCTGAAGAATAAGATAGTGGAGACCGTCAACGCTACCGCCACCGGAGAATTGAAAAAACTCCTCCAGGATGAAAACTACTTCGCAATTACTGATAGCCTTATTACTAAAGCCCCGGTTGTCACGTCTAATCCCGGGGTAGATGCCGAGGCAGAGGAAGTTACTGTTAGTGTTACACTCAGCTACACCATGGCTGGTGCTAGCAAACAGGGCTTGGATGAGGTGCTAAAACTGGCTCTAGAAAAAAAGATTAACCCTGATCAACAGAAGATTCTTGACAACGGACTTGGTGATGCCGGGGTAAGACTCAACAGTAAAGATGAAAAAGGTGAAGTATCATTCCAGCTAGATGTAAAGGCAACTGCTGGAGTGGAACAGAATATTGATGATATCAGAAAAGCTGTTGCAGGCAAGAAGAAGAGCGAAGCAGAATCCGCCATTAGGGCACGCGAGGGCGTCCAAGATGTAACCGTGGCGTACAGCCCCTTCTGGGTTTCCAAAGTACCAAGTAACGTTAACAAAATAACCGTAAAATTTGACCAAGAAGCCTCTAGTTCGTCTGATGAGTAGTATTTTA
The DNA here is from genome assembly GCA_964638875.1 of uncultured Candidatus Saccharibacteria bacterium. Lineage (GTDB taxonomy): Bacteria > Patescibacteriota > Saccharimonadia > Saccharimonadales > JALRHH01 > JALRHH01. The sequence continues at coordinate 2,050 of CAZXBL010000006.1, forward strand.
GCTTTAGATGTTGGCGAAACTCGAATAGGTATTGCTTTGGCGAATACGGTGGCACGTTTGGCGAGCCCGCTCGTGACGTTAACGAACAACGACTCAGTTTTTGACCAGATCCACGATATAATTAAAAAGGAATCCGTTGAGCTAGTCGTAGTAGGCCTACCACGTAACCTATCTGGCGAGGATACGGACCAAACGCGTTACTGCCGCTCATTTGCAGAGCACCTAAGCGAGTTTTCACGAGTAGCCTTGCAGGATGAGGCTCTGACCTCAAAAAAGGCAGAGTCGGAGCTGAATGCGCGTGGTAAGGCATATGAAAAGGGTGACGTCGACAGTTTGGCAGCGACATACATCTTAGAAGACTATTTAAATGACAAGAGGAACAAATAATAAATGCGAATTTCTGGCAAACCAAAACTGTGGGTCAAACTACCCTTCCTCATCTTAGGCATTATTTTGGTGCTGCTTGTGGGATCGGTGGTCCTCATTAGACAACACTACTATGCTAACTTGAAACCGGTAAGCGGCTCTGAGACTAGTCAGTTGTTCAAGATAGAGCTTGGCGCCACAGTAAATGAGATTGGCGTTGATTTGAAGGAAGCCGGGCTTATCCGTGAGACTTGGGTGTTTGAGTGGTATATACGAAATCACAACCTGCGGGATAAAGTGCAGGCAGGCACCTATTATTTGAGCCCAAGCCAAGACGTTGAGGAAATCGTCTCGGTTATCACGAAAGGCAGAACTGCTACTGATTTGGTGACTATTCTGCCTGGCAAGCGTATAGACCAGGTTCGCCAAGGGTTGGTAAATGCTGGCTTTAATCCTGACGAAGTAGAGGCATCGTTTGATCCGTCGTTGTATGCTGGTCACCCGGCGCTCGTTGATAAACCGGCAGATGCAAGCCTCGAGGGCTATCTCTATCCTGAATCCTTTCAGAAAAGCCCAGATACAAAACCACAGGTTATCATTAGATCTGCTCTAGACGAGATGCAGAAGTATTTAACCCCTGATATTCGAGCCGGTTTCGTAAAGCAGGGCCTGACGGTCCACCAAGGTATCATATTGGCCTCTGTGGTAGAAAAAGAGGTTGGGAAGGCGGATGATCGTCCAACGGTCGCACAGGTCTTCCTGAAGCGTCTCCGGGGTGATATAGCGCTCGAATCAGATGCAACCACCACTTATGGCGCTATTTTAAACGGTGACACCCCGTCTCATGACTACGATTCGCCCTACAATACGTATAAATATAAGGGTTTGATGCCAAGCCCTATTAGTAATGTAAGTGTGTCGTCTCTCAGGGCAGTTGCTTCACCCGCTTCAACAGATTACATGTATTTTGTAGCAGGCAATGATTGTAAGACTCGCTTCTCTCATACGCTCCAGGAGCACGAGGCCTTTATAAAAGCACACGGTGTCGGCTGTAAATAGCCCAGCTACCAGGGGTGACTGATCAAAAAAAGGTTGCTATGATGAGTTAGAATTGTTACAATTGCTTTCAGTAGTTTTTTGGATTCTATCCAATTAACTACTCACTAACTGTTAATTCACCCGTTAGCTCTGGCTAACACCTAAGATACTCAGGATTGGTCGAACATTCCTGAACATAGTAAAGTAAGAACCAGTTATGTGTATTCCAGTTTTACAGATATAAAACTGGGAGGAGACAAGTATTCGTACCTCTTCACCGGCGCTCGGTCATCGATCAAGCACCACAGTCAAGAAACCTACCCTTCGACGGACATACCGTCGTTTATTTAAGAAAAACCGTATCCGCGTAACAAGGTATAGCATCATTGGTGCTAACATTGTGTTGCTCGGTTTGGTTGTATTTTTTGTTACGAATAACCCTGACTCTGGCTCAGCCGTACGCCAGAGTGCTGTTGTTGGTGCCGCAGAGGCAGCCAAGGCAAGCCCACTTGATCAGTTATCATCTGCTGATATTGCAGTTCACGCCTCCAGGATGACTAATCTACCCGAAGCGGTAGCAGTAACCAACCAAGCTGACTCAGAAGCGACCCAGCTCGCTATTACTGCGACCGAAAACAAAGTAGTTGCTAAACCTCAGGTTGTTTCAACATCGCTTAAATCAGCCAAAGACATCCAGACTTATACTGCAGTGGCAGGAGATACGCTCAGTGGTCTCGCGGTCAAGTTTGGCGTTACCTCAGATAGCATTCGTTGGTCAAACAGTTTAACTAGTGAACGAATTGACCCAGGCAAGCAGCTGCTTATTCCTCCAGTTAGCGGTGTAGTCTACACTGTTACAGGTAGTGACACTGCAGAATCCTTGGCGTCACGGTACGCCTCTACCAAGGAACAGATCTTAGCTGATAATGACGCCGAGATTTCAGGACTAAAAGTTGGACAGCGCATTTTGATTCGTGGCGGTATCCAGCCTGTTGCTCGTACGGCAACTGCGCGGGCAGTTAGCTACGGTGGCACCTTTGCCTTTGGTAGTCGCGCAATCTACGGCTACAACGGATATGATTACGGTTACTGCACCTGGTACGTGGCTAACAAGCGTGCCTCAATCGGAAATCCCGTCCCTGCTAACCTTGGTAATGCAAACACATGGGATGATCGTGCCCCACAAGGATACGACCACAAACCACGATACGGTGATGCTGTGGTTACATCTCAACGTGCGCCTGGACACGTAGCATTTGTCGAAGAAGTGTTTCCTGATGGCGGCATCCGTGTCTCAGAAATGAACACTCGTGGTTGGGGTATTCGTAGTGAACGTACTTACGATGCAGCAGCTGCCTCCAAATTCTCCTACATCCACTAAGCCATATACGGCAGCCATAACACCTTTCACTACAACGCGAAAGGTGTTATAATATAAACAATGTTTGTTGATAAAGTTTTAGTATCCATCAAGGCTGGCGATGGCGGTAACGGCATGGTCAGTTTTCGGCAAGAAAAATTTGTTGATAAAGGTGGCCCAGACGGGGGCGATGGCGGCAAAGGTGGTGACGTTGTCTTTGTCGCGAGCCGGAACCAGAATACGCTAGCGGCTTTCCGTTTCCAAAAGGAAATAGCAGCAGAATCTGGCAAACCAGGCTTTAGGCGCAAGCGTCACGGTAAAAGCGGCAAAAACCTTGAGGTCCAAGTGCCAGTTGGTACCGCTATCTATGATGAAAATGGCACACTATTAGCTGATCTATTACACGATGGTGACAGAGAAGTGATTGCCAAGGGCGGGGATGGTGGTTTTGGTAACGCTCACTTTGTCTCATCTGTCCGTCAAGTACCCCGAGTTGCTGAAAAAGGTGAACCAGGCGAAGAGCTTTCCGCCAAGCTTGAGCTGAAAATGATCGCAGACGTCGGACTGGTCGGATTACCTAATGCAGGTAAATCAACCTTTCTTGCAAGCGTCAGTAATGCCAAGCCAGAAATTGCTAATTACCCATTCACGACACTTACCCCTAACCTTGGCATGGTGGATGTTGGTGGCGAGACAAGCCTTCTCGTTGCAGATATCCCTGGGCTTATCGAGGGCGCCAGCGAAGGCAAGGGGCTTGGCGATGAGTTCCTGCGCCATGTGGAACGCACAGCAGTACTAATTCACCTAATCGATATCTATAACGAATCGGTTATCGATGCCTATCAAACTATTCAAAACGAACTGAAATCGTACAAAGTAGACCTTACTAACCGTCCACAGATTGTGGCACTCACCAAGATCGAGGGTTTCGATGAAGAAATGATTAACGACCGTATCGCCGAACTCAAAGCAGTAGTACCAAAAAAGACGATAATAACTGCTATTTCAGCACCAAGTAAACAAGGTGTTCCGGAAGTTCTTTACGCAACTGTGAAGCTTGTACAGACAGAGCGCAAAAAGCAAGCAGCCAAAGAACCAGAGGTCTCTACTATCCCAGTACTAACTTTGAAAAAAGACGACAGCTGGACCGTAAAGAAACTAAATGATGGCTTCAAGGTTACTGGTCGTAAGATAGAGAAATTTGCAGCCCGGACTGACTTTGAAAACGAACACGGAGTCATGAGAATCCGCGATATTATGAAGAAAATGGGCATCATGAACAAATTAATCAAAGATGGTATTGCGCCAGGTGATACAATTGTCATAGGAAAATACGGCAAAATTGAGTATTGACAAACCATAAGCGATAAGGTATAATAGTTCTGTTATGACAGCAGAAGCTCAGCCAGTTGTCCCAAATGAATCAGACCTACTGGTGCTACCCAGCACGGAGGAAGAACTAGCCGGTGTTTATGATTCGGTTGATTCTGTATTCCAAGGAATTATAGAAGGCAACTCACCCCAAAATACATCCAAGTACGCGTCGTGGGAACATATAGATGATGAAACCGTTGAAGTTGTCTACGATAAAATGCCAGACGGAGGGAGCCGCTATTCAGCAGTGCTTACACGTCGCAGTGTAGGGGCATATGATGTATCAATGACGGCGTTAAAATGGCGTGAAGCAGGGTTACAAGGTATCCGTCTTGACTTTGGCCTTAATAAGTATGGATTCGGAATGCCCGGAGAATCAGTTAAATGGACCCAAGATAGGTTAGACGGCTCGGGGTTACGTAGACCTGTTGAAAATTCGTTTCATCATGAACTGAATACCCCAGTTGCTTGGGCGCGAGATCTTAAAAATTTATTGGAGTTTGTCGCTACTGGGCAACCACCCGAAACCTCTAGCTCTCCACGTGAGCGAATAGGCAGCTTCATTGCCTGGATTTTTCGACAAAAATAATAAACGTGCATCATGATGATAAACTGGTAGTCGTATGGCTGCCAGTTTCTTTTTTTATGATCTTGAGACTTCCGGGGTAAACCCGCGGGAGGCTCGTATTATGCAGTTTGCGGGGCAGCGTACTGATATGGATTTGAATCCTATCGGTGAACCGGTAAACGTTCTGATTAAACTGACTGATGATGTCGTCCCTGAACCCGATGCAATTTTAATTACCGGTATTACGCCGCAGCAAACTATTACAGATGGGGTTACAGAACCAGAATTTCTAAAACTGTTTTATGAAGAGGTTGCCACGCCTGGTACTATCTTTGTTGGCTTTAACTCGGTCCGGTTTGATGACGAGTTTATGCGATTTTTGCATTATCGTAACTTCTACGATCCCTATGAGTGGCAGTACACAGACAGTAAATCGCGGTGGGACTTGTTAGATCTAGTGAGAATGACCCGTGCCCTTCGACCAGAGGGTATCGAGTGGCCAGTAGACGTTAAGGGGGTACCAACTAATCGTCTAGAACTGCTGACTAAAATCAATGGTATCGATCATAAATCCGCGCACGATGCGCTCAGCGATGTACATGCCTCTATCAAACTGGCTGCGTTAATCAAACAGAAGCAACCTGAATTATTCGAGTACCTGCTAAAGATGCGCGACAAGAAGCAAATCGCAGAACTAGCGGAGAAAGGTCAGCCTTTTGTATATACATCCGGCAAATACCCAAGTGAGTTTGAAAAAACAACCGTAGTTGCACCCGTTGCGAAGCATCCTAAACGCCAAGGTGTGCTGGTATTTGATCTACGATTTGACCCGATGGATTATGCTGATATGTCAGTACCTGATATGGCGGCAGCATGGCGCAGACGTTGGAACGAAGAAGGGGTGAGGCTACCTGTCAAAACTTTGCAGTTTAACCGTTGCCCAGCAATTGCACCGCTTGGTGTTCTTGATGAAAAAAGTGCAGAGCGTCTACAGCTTTCGGAGGCGATGATAGAAGAAAACTTCAAGAAACTGAAGATAGCTAATCTCGCGCCTAAAGTATTAGAGGCTTTAGAACAATTGGATGTCCAACAGCAAGCCAGCTTCCTGCAAAACGACCAAGAAGTCGATGCAAAATTATATGATGGCTTTATAGGGGAGGCAGACAAGACAAAATCAAGTGTGGTGCGCGCGGCTAGCCCTGATGAGCTATCCAATTTATCTTTGCAGTTTAATGATGACCGCTTGAGCGCTTTGTTGCCTCTATATAAAGCGCGTAATCTCCCGAAATTACTGAGTGATGAAGAGCGTGCTGTATGGGAAAAATTCCGCGAGCAAAAATTACTGGGCGGTAAACAAAATAGCCGCATGGCACGTTTCTTTAGTAGATTGGCAGAATTAGCAGCAAAGCCTGGGTTGGCATCCAAAGACCAGTACCTACTTGAGGAATTACAACTTTACGGGCAGAGTATTATGCCTGTCGTGGAAGATTAAATAACGATATCTTCGACTTTTACGCTATTTGAGCGACGATTTGGTTTTGCAATTTGTCGCGCAATTACGATTCCTAAAGCCAGGCTCGCAATAGCTAGTACACTTTGAAAAGTAATCACAATTTGTGTGCCTGGGATTTGACCGGATACGATTATTTCAAGCATTTCTGCCACCTCTGTTAGTGGCAGAATATTAACACATAGTTGTATTTAAAGCAATAAGGTTGTTATTTCTTATGCTTCTTAAACAATTTTCGCCAAAGCTTTAGATAGCGGTTTTGATTTGTCAGAAGGAGCACCACCGCCCCAATAGAAAGCGAAATTGCTGCCGTAGTCGCAACACTACGAGTGAACTGTGTCAAAAGTAAAACAGCTGCTGCAATAAAGATAATCCCCATGATGTCGATGCCCCACTTGGTGGCAGGATCTGCCTCGCTCACGCGTTGTGATGCTTTAGACACTTCTTTCTTGAGTCGATTCATAATCCGTTCTGCCCACTCATGATTAGTTGCGAGCAAACTGAGACCCAAGATAATTATCGGGATACCACCAGGCCCAGGCAGCCAACTAATCGGGATGGCTACAATAATTAGGGTAAAACCTAAAATATCTACCAAAATTGCCTTAGTCTTCTGCTTCATACAACTAGTATACGATTAATTTTATAAGTTGTGCTAATACCGAAGAAATAAAGAAATTGTTGTGTAGAAAACGTAAGAATTTTCACAGAAACCGTTGCATATGCTAATGATTAGGCATACACTGCAGCTAGATACTGAGACATAAAAAGGAGCATTTATGACAAGGTACGGGAGAATTGGTGCGTTCGGGCAAATTGCACACCCTAGGATTCGTGGAGATCTTGACCCAAGACATGTCCCAAAGGGTCAAAAAAAGGTCGCTAGACTGGAAGATTACAAGCCGGACGAAGAAACATACTTCGTACCGTCTTTTTCTATTAGAAGACATTTGCATAGAACAGAATCCTCTCTTTGGGAGGCTAACAGACAGCTATTGCGCAGACACCTTGGGCGCGGCTTCGAAACAGTACCCTCACAGCAGATTTCTCTTAAAATTATTGAACAACATCGATTTATTAAAAACGTACGTGAAGCAGGCATTCGTCCAAGTCCTGAGGAAATCAAAGACATTGCCTATTCAATCCGAGATTTACTAACCAATGAACTCTCTAACGCTCACTCACCGCTACCCGTTCCACTCGGGAGCCTGAATCGATTCGGTTACAAGGAGAACAGTGTAGGCTACGAAATCGCTGGCTGGCGAGGTGACAGGGCCCCTTATGGTCAAAACGACGAAGAAGGTCTCAAGGGAACACACTCTACGCTACTCGCTGAACGACAGCAGGCCGTTGGGGCAATCGCGCTCGCATTTGAGGGCAAAGACTTCAAGATTGATGGTATTGCTCCAAGCCCACATCTCACAATTGCTCGTTCCAAGGAATCAATACCCGACTATCAGTTAAGAGATATTCGAGGCAGTCTGGGGGATATCGCGCTTGATGAGGTTTACCTTGGTGATCCCGTAATTGATCTGAGGTTGTACCGGGGTATGCCTACAGAGACCATTTATGTCAGGCACGCATGGGAAAGCCTGGCACTCATGGAAGCATAAGTCACCGTACTAGTAAAAATCCTTGTTTCTCTGTATAATGAGTCGACTTTAGGGAGCGATTTGTTATATGGATGCGATTGTCGTCAAGGGTGCACGGGAACATAATCTCAAGAATGTTGATGTCGAGATCCCTCGCAATAGGTTAGTGGTTATTACTGGACTTTCGGGTTCTGGTAAATCTTCACTTGCCTTTGACACAATCTATGCCGAAGGGCAGCGTCGCTATGTTGAATCGCTCAGCTCTTATGCCCGTCAATTCTTGGGATTAATGGAGAAGCCGGATGTTGATCAAATTGATGGCCTGTCACCGGCGATCAGTATCGATCAGAAATCTACCAGTCGAAACCCTCGATCTACTGTTGCAACTGTTACTGAAATCTATGATTACCTCCGTCTCTTATTTGCACGTATTGGTGTACCTCACTGTCCTGTTTGTAATAAACCAGTTACCCGCCAGACAACCCAGAACATTGTTGATAAGGTCAGTAATCTGCCAAAAGGCGCTCGGTTAATGATCCTAGCCCCAGTGGTAATGGGCAAGAAGGGTGCATTTGAGCATGTTCCGGAACAGTACAGTCGGGCAGGTTTTGCGCGCGTGCGGGTTGATGGAGTTGTGTATGCTTTGGATGAATTCCCAGAACTGGACAAGAACTATAAGCACACTATCGAGGTGGTAATTGATCGCCTGGTGAATGATGAAACTAGCCGAACACGTTTAGCCCAATCAGTCGAGCAGGGGCTTGAAATAGCCGATGGTCGCCTGATCGTACTTAATGCCGACAATAACGAGTCAACTGATTACAGTTTGATGTACGCCTGTATTGATCACCCAGAAGTGACGATTCCTGAACTGGAACCGAGGACATTTAGTTTCAACAGCCCACAAGGGGCTTGTCCAACATGTACTGGCCTGGGCTCACGACTTGAGGTCGACCCAGAGTTGGTTATCCCAAATGGTCGTTTGACCATCGCGGAAGGTGCAATCCGTCCCTTCAACCGTATCAACGCTGATGCCTGGTACACCAAAAAGATGCAGGCAGTTGCAGAACGACACGGGTTCTCACTGCACACACCGACGGGTGAGCTAAAACAAGCGAACCTTGATCGAATTCTATATGGTACGGGCAACGAAGTGTATCGTGTCTCACTTGGCGCTGGTCGTGTATTCGATACTACTTACGAAGGTGTTATCCCTAACTTAGAGCGTCGACACAAAGAGACAGACAGTGACTTTATGCGCCGAGATATTGAACGCTTCATGCGTGAGAGTCCATGTCATGATTGTCACGGGCGTCGGCTGAAACCAGAAGTCCTGGCTATTACTGTTAATGGAAGTTCAATAATGGATGTGTGCGAACTGTCTATTAGCGAAGCAGTGGATTATTTTAACAGTATGAAACTATCTGCAAAAGAACAGACAATCGCAGAACAGATTAATAAAGAGATCTGTGCCCGATTGAAGTTCATGAACGATGTAGGTCTCAGCTATCTGAATCTTCTGCGAAGCGCGGCAACGCTGTCTGGGGGCGAAGCCCAGCGTATTCGCCTGGCAACCCAAATTGGTTCAGGGTTAATGGGCGTGTTATACGTACTTGATGAACCAAGCATTGGTCTGCACCAGCGCGACAACGGCAAGCTAATTACAACTCTGAAGCACCTGCGTGATCTTGGTAATACGGTATTGGTTGTTGAACATGACGAAGACACAATCCGGACAGCTGACTACTTGCTAGACATAGGCCCAGGCGCTGGGGTTCATGGTGGCGAGATTGTTGCACAAGGTACCCCAACAGAAGTTGCTAATGACAAGAAAAGCCTTACCGGGCAGTACTTGCTGGGTAAGAGAGAAATTGAAACCCCAAAAAAGCGGCGACCAGGAAACGGCAAATCATTGGTTATCAAGGGTGCGAAGGAAAACAACCTCAAAAATATTACGGTAGAAATACCGCTTGGCAATATGGTAGTCGTCACTGGCGTATCAGGATCAGGCAAGTCCAGCCTCATTAATGACATTCTTGCTAAAGAATTATCTGCACGCTTAATGCGCGCCAATAGCGTACCAGGACGTCATGATGAAATCGAAGGTATAAAGCAGCTTGATAAAGTTATTGATATTGATCAGTCCCCAATTGGTCGTACCCCACGATCAAACCCTGCGACCTACACCGGGTTATTTACACCCATTCGCGAGTTGTTTTCATCAACCCCAGAAGCTAAGCTACGAGGTTATAGCCCGGGACGATTTAGCTTTAACGTCAAGGGTGGACGCTGTGAAAATTGTTCTGGTGACGGAATTATTAAAATTGAGATGCACTTTTTGCCAGATGTTTATGTCCCGTGTGAGGTCTGTCATGGCAAACGCTACAACCGTGAAGCGCTGGAGATTCACTATAAGGGCAAGACCATCAGCGATGTATTAGAAATGACCTGTGAAGATGCGCTTGAATTCTTCGGCAATATCCCCGCAATTGCGCGCAAGTTGCAAACACTGGTTGAAGTGGGGCTTGGCTACATTAAACTTGGTCAGCCTGCTACGACGTTGTCGGGCGGTGAGGCACAGCGTATTAAATTGGCATCTGAATTGTCGCGCAGGCCTACTGGACGTACTTTGTACATTCTTGATGAACCAACAACTGGGCTACACATGGAAGACGTCAGTAAATTGATGAAAGTACTCCATGCATTAGTGGATACTGGCAACAGTATGATCATCATCGAACACAACCTCGACGTCATTAAAAACGGTGACTGGCTGATTGACATGGGCCCAGAAGGTGGTGCTGGTGGTGGTACAGTTATGGCTGAGGGCACACCAGAGCAAGTAGCCAAGGTCAAGGATTCTTACACAGGTCAATATTTAAAAAAGATGCTATGAATCCTGAAGTAGCTTTGCCAGAAGAAACGGTGGAGCTATGTGATCTGGCTATTGAAGTATATGCAGGGGTATTGCAACGACAAGAAGCAGCAGTAAAGGTAACTAGAGACGAGTTTTATCGTGCAGAACATGCAGCCGTTATAGCCTCTAACGCGTTAGCGAGCATACGAAATAAGGGGTGGCATCGCATCCTAAAAGAAGAATGTGCTGAAAAAGGTGTCGAGTTAAACTCACATACTCCAAAACAAAAGCGTAGAATGCGTCGGACAGCTTATGCTGCTGTGGGAAGCTCACGCTTGTTTGACCCTACTCCGGATAACGCAATAAGAACATTACTCGATTTAACTTTGGAATAATAAGGTCTACTAGTAAGTAGGCTTTTTAGTCTTTTTTACGATTGAATTTGCGTTTTATTGCAGCTCTGACTCTCGGATCGCTGAAGGCATGGTATAGGGTTGGGAGCAAAAACAGTAATATGATTCCAATCAAGACTGGTTCAATATAATGTTCGATACCAGGTATGCGGCTGCCGATAAAATAACCAGCTAGCGTGACCGAAACAGCCCAGGTTATATCACCGATCGCATCATAAATAATGAATTGTTTGTGATCCATTTTGCCTGCGCCAGCTGTCACAGGCGCGAAGGAACGGACAATAGGGATAAAGTGAGCGACCAACATGGTTTTAGTGCCATATTTCTCATAAAACTTCTCTGCACGCATGATGTACTCATGACGCAAAAACACCCCATCTTTTTTGAAAAGTTTGGGTCCGAGGTGTTTGCCGATGATATAACCGATATTGTCGCCTAAGATGGCTGCCCCTGCGATGACCACAATTGTCCACACAATCGGCAGAGTGCCATTGGCGGCGAGGATACCTGCGCTAAAAAGGAGTGTGTCCCCAGGAAAGAACATTCCAACCATCAGACCAGATTCTGCAAAGATAATTAGGGCAAGTATTAGTAGACCGCCTGTTTGGAGCACGCTTGTTACATCAAACATATACCTTATAGACTAACTGGTTTGTGACACAAGGTCCAGGTAATTTGGTATAATGGAAGAACGCAGGGAAGCAGGAGCTTGCTCATTTTTCACGAGTACTGAAAATTAATCTGCAGGATATACTAGATAGGTTATTACCGGAGGGAAGACATGACATCACAGGATATCTCACTAGAGTTACAGGAACGAACAGTAGTACGTAAGCGACTTGCAGGACTCCGCAAAGAGGGGCAAGTGCCAGCAGTTATTCACAATCACGGCAAAGAATCTATTAACGTAACAGGTGACTTTGTAAAACTTACCAAAGTTTATCATCAGGCAGGCAAGCATCACCCAGTTAATTTGACGGTGGGTGGTAAGACGCATCTTGCACTGATAAAAGGGGCAGACTTTGGTCCTGCCAAGCACGAGCTCCGTCACCTCGTATTCCAGGCTATCAGACAAAATGAAGAGACCGAAGCAGAGATCCCAGTGGTCTTCAAGGAAGACGTAGAGATCCCAGCAGAGAAGGCAAGTTTGATGGTTTTGAAGCAGCTCGACACAGTTCAGGTGAAGGCATTGCCAAGAGATTTGCCGGATCAACTTGTGGTTGACCCAAGCAGTCTTGCGGAAGTAGGCGACAGCTTATCTGTAGCAGATTTGGTTATACCAAAGGGCGTAACATTATTGACTGAGCCAGAAAACCAAATTGCAATCGTTGAAATGCCGAAAGACCAGATTGCTGAAGCAAACGCAGCTCAAGAAGCATTGGCAGAAGATGCTGGTAAACCTGACGCTGAAACAGCAGAGGAAGCAGCGACCCCAGCAGCTGAAAAAGATAACGCAAACGCTGATTCTTCCGAAGAAGAGTAGTTAGCAATTAACAAAATTAAAAAAGCGGTCACTTAGACCGCTTTTTTATTCCTCAATAAATCCGCCTGACTGGTGCGCCCATAACTTGGCGTACAGACCATTTTTTGCCAGAAGGTCGCTGTGGCTTCCATCTTCGATGATCTTGCCTCCATCAAGTACTAAGATCCTATCCATTTTCTGTATAGTACTGAGCCGGTGCGCGATAACGATTGCAGTCTTATGCTCTAAGAGCTTCCATAGCGCTTCCTGCACAAGTTTCTCACTCTCACTATCTAGGGCACTAGTTGCTTCGTCTAGAACGAGTAACGGAGCGTCCTTAAGCATCGCCCGGGCAATCGTTACTCTTTGCCGTTGCCCACCTGATAGTTTTACCCCGCGCTCACCCACAATGGTGTCATAGCCGTTGGGTAATGCCATTATGAAATCATGCGCATTAGCAATTCGCGCTGCCTTTTTAACTTGCTCGGGGGTGGCTTTAGGTTGGGCATAGGCTATGTTTTCGAATACTGACCTATGGAATAAAAGTGGTTCTTGGGGAACGTATGATATTGCTTTGCGCAGGCTCTTTTGAGTAACCTTGGCAATATTTTGCCCATCAATGCATATTTCACCTGCCTGTATGTCGTCAAAGCGCATTAATAATCGGGTAAGAGTACTTTTACCCCCTCCACTTGGGCCAACAAGACCAACTTTTTGTCCGGATGGGATTGAAATGTCCAATTTAGAGAAAATATCTTTGTCGCTCATATCATCCTGATACTTAAACTGCATGCCATTGATGTCTATGGACCCACTCTGTATTTGTAGCCTGGACGCATATGGTGCATCCACGATTTCTGGCCTTTTGCGAATAATCTCAGTCATTGGCGATGCAGCAAGTAGCGCATCATCAATTGTCCTTAGAACTATTGATACCTCAAATAAGCGATTTGCAACCGTGGTAGCAAAAGCAAAACCAAAGATACCTACACCAATCAATGCTGGATCGCGCTGAGCAGTGTATACAATGGATAATACGAAGCCAATCTGTAGCACCCAGAGTATGACAATGCGGTTATTGCCTTGCAGAGCAGCCATAGACCAATCTCTCACTCTCATGTCGAGAAGTTTTGATCCATATGTATGGTGTTGTGATAACTCCGCCTTTTCATTTGCAAAAGTCTTAACCGTTTGTGCGTTTAGAATCGTATCGGCAATGTGAGAAGTGGTTTGTTTTCTTACTTTCAGACGATTCTGGCGTAACCCAAATCGTGTGCGACTATCATGAATAGCACCTCCGATGGCTAGAGCAGACATCAAAATGACGAAGATGCCCAGAATAAACGACTGCGCCGTAATAAATACAGATCCTACGATCATAATTACGATAAACGGACCTATTTGTAGGACAGCAGCACCTGCGATCTTGTTGTATGCCTCGCCATAGTCAATTACATCAGAGACTAATTTGCCGCCGACATTATCATTATGAAAGCCAACACTTCTTTGCAGGATGGTATCAAACGCTTTTTCTTCCAAAAGAGCCATAGTTTTCGCCTGATGTTGCATAGCGAGCGTAAAACCGATTCTGTTGAAGAGTACGCCAATCACAACGGCGATCACAAAAGAGATAATATATTGAGTTGGGTCAGAGCCAACTGCAAGGCTGCCAATCACGCGACCAATAAAGAGTGGTGCGACGGCGAACATCAATACGGCGCCGAGCGGTGCTAGGAGTGACTTGCAAAATAACCACTTATTCTGCATAGCAGCCCACCAGAACAACTTTATTGTTGCTTTGTCGTAGGAGGGCAGTTGTTTACGTTTCTTCAGCATATTAGTCCTCGATAAATCCGCCTGATTGGTGTGCCCAAAGTTTAGCATATGCACCACCTTTGGCGATTAGCTCTTTGTGGCCGCCTTGTTCGATGATCTTGCCTTCGTCCATGACGATAATTCGATCCATCTTCTGGATAGTACTTAAGCGATGAGCAATAACAATGGCAGTTCGGTTCTCAATCAGCTTCCATAGTGCATCTTGGATCAGAGCCTCGCTTTCACTATCGAGAGCGCTCGTTGCTTCATCGAGTATTAACAAAGGAGCATCTTTGATCATTGCACGCGCAATCGCCACGCGTTGACGCTGACCACCAGATAATTTGACACCTCTTTCACCTACCATTGTTTTGTAGCCCTCAGGTAGCTGTTGAATAAACTCATCAGCATGCGCAAGCTTTGCAGTCGATACTATTTCCTCCTGAGTTGCGCCGGGGCGACCATATGCAATGTTATCGCTGATTGATCGGTGAAACATTACTGGTTCTTGGGGGACTGTGCTTATAGATTGTCGCAGACTTTTTTGCGTAACGTCCGCAATGTTCTGGCCGTCAATAAGAATCTCACCATAGTTTATATCCATGAAACGCTGTAGTAACTTCGTGATAGTTGTTTTGCCGCTACCAGAGTGACCTACTAGCCCAATACTCTCACCAGGCAGAATGTGAAGGTTAAAATTCGTGAACACGGGGCGCTCTTTATCATCTTGATACGCGAAGGTGACATCTTTGAAATGTATGTCTGCAGGACCGACAACAAGTTCATTCGAACTTCTGTCTTTAATCGCTGGTTCTACTACTAGATATTCAGTGAATTGTGCGGCTTCAGTGAGACTCGTCTCTATATTTCGGTAAATTTGGTTAAAGTTAAAGAAAGCTCGAGTTGCCGAACTAAAGAACCCAAAGGTTACTAAAATTGCTTCTGTTGACAGGTTGCCTGTTTGCTTACCGATCAGAATTACAGCAACCAGCCCAAAGACGTTTGTTAGAACGTAGAGTGGTGAAACAATCATATCGACTACATTGGTCTGATAGTCCCATGATCGTCTGGCTTTTGTAATGAAATCGTCGACATTTTTCTTGTGAGTCGAAAGCTCTGCTGATTCGTGTGCAAAACTACGCACGGCGGCAGCATTTCCGATAACATCAGCTATGTGCCCTGTAAGATGTGTGCTTGCCTGCTCTCTGATTTTGACGAGACGCCGCCGTTCTTTAATAAAAGGGGTCGCTACGATAAAACCAAAGACGAGCATGCCGATCAGAATCAGCGAGATAAATGGAGAGTACGTACAGAGCACAATGGCCGCAAAGATGATCGGTATAACATTGGGTGCAATTTCAAAAGCGAGGGTACCGTAGAATCGTTCGTAGTTACGCGCATATGCACCCACATTCTTTGTAAGTGAACCAGCAAAGTTATTGTTAAAGAAATCGGTATCTTTGTTTAATAGGTGCTCCATTGCGTTCTCATAAAGTGCACGAATAGCTCGGGATGAGTTAATAGCTTCTATTTTATACGCGAGCCTCCATAGCATCTCACCAAGAAACCACACACTTCCAATCACTAATACGTATAGCATTAAGGAGCTAATGCTGACGTCATGGTTTGTTGCTATGCGAGATACAAGTTTTGCTAATACATACGTTGGGACAAAGAATACAAAAATACTACCAATTCCAGTTAGTAGGATAGAGCTGTACGCAAAGCGCCAGTTGTGATTAGTCTGTTCGATGTAGTGCTTTAAAGCCAACCTGGCAGCACGGTCCCGAACTTTTTCGGTTTTTCTAAATTTTTTGACCATAGTAAGGCTTCCTTAAGCCAAATTATACTAGTAAATTAGTTAAGTTTATATTGGTTTAATTTGTTGCTGCTGGCTCACGCTGCCAGTTTGGTACAAGTTCTAAAGTAATTAAAGAGATGTGGAGCGGGCTGATGGTATTTTTTGCTCGGTCGTTATCTGAATTAACATGTAGTCGCCCTTTCCTTTATGTAGTATTAGTTACAATTATATCACATCTGTCAAGGATCATTTATATAGTAAAATACCCACTACAGTCATTGACTGCATTGTCACCCAAATAATTTGGCCGATCCAGATAGGCCGAAGTTTGAAAACGATGCCATAAGCAAGAAAAATTATTCCAAATGCTAGGTAACCAATCCAGGTTAGAAGTGAAACATCTTCTGCGCTGCGACTAGTATAAATCGCAATAATCTGTGGCAGAGTAATCAGTGGTTGCGCAATACCGGCAACTAATGCAAAGGCCTCGACGCGATGTTTTTGCTGATCAGAAATCGGCTGCTTTATCATCTCGAGGCTTTGGATAACTGTTTATATTGATCTCGCAGCTTTTTAACTAAGTCACCGTAGTCATGGGTGTCTACGTATCCCCAGGACATGGCATAAGCTTCATTTTTCTTGACTGACGCTACATCATGTTTATAACGCTTTTCTGACTCGAGGAGATCTAAGTACACGGATTTGTGCACAGCATGTACGGGTATGTGTACTAATGTTGTCCACGAATGACTCTTACCGAAAAGTTTTTCCCATTCTGGTATCAGGAAGTGATCGTAGGGCAGAGCTGTATTGTCGGTAAATAATCTGTGCAAGAGCTCGTGAGTTAGGTTGTCTACGAATGCTTCGTCATTGAACATCACGCCCAATACCATAGGATCGCTAAATGCATAAAACCAAGGGGCGATATAGACATCAATAATATCTTGCCGGAATTCCAGTTCCAATGCTTCACAGATATGTGTAAGGATCTTCTTTTCTACTGGCTTCCAGGCGTCCTGGTATTGCTTAACTTTTTTGGTCATCCATTCATCGTCGGCAAGGGTAGTGTCTTTGCCCCATAATTCATGCAGATGCTTGGATGCGTTTTCACGAAGCAGGTAAGCATCTCTGATACGTATTTCTGGCAGTTTCATAGAGCTATCGTAACATAGATAACAGGGGTGTGGTATAATATTTGGCGATGCAGAAAATCCTTCTTTACTACAAATTTACGCCAATTAGTGATCCAGAAGCTATTAAACTTTGGCAGAAAACACTTTGCGAGAGCTTGAATTTACATGGCCGCATACTAGTGAGTGAACATGGTTTAAACGGTACAGTCGGTGGTGATATTGATGATCTCAAGACTTATGCGAAAGCTACCAAGGCATATCCGGGCTTTAAAGGCATGGCCTTCAAGTGGAGTGAGGGCGGGCGCGAAGATTTCCCCCGCATGAGTGTAAAGGCACGCAAAGAAATTGTAGGCTTTCATGTGCCAGAAGAAATTAAGGTAGATGAAAAAGGTGTGGTAAACGGCGGAAAGCATCTAAAGCCACAACAAGTGCATGAACTTGTTGAACAGTTTGGTGATGATGTGGTGTTTTTCGATGGCCGCAACGCGCACGAGGCAAAAATCGGTAAGTTCAAAAACGCCGTGGTGCCTGATACCAATACTTCGCGTGACTTTGTCCCTGAACTGGAAAGTGGCAAATATGATGATCTGAAAGACAAAAAAGTGGTTACATATTGTACCGGTGGTATTCGCTGCGAAATCCTTAGTAGTCTAATGAAAAATCGTGGGTTCAAGGACGTTTACCAGATCGAAGGTGGTATCGTGAAGTACGGTGAAGCATATGGTGACGACGGGTTATGGGAAGGTAGCCTCCGGGTCTTTGATGACCGTATGAAAGTCGATTTTTCTGATCACGCTAAAACTATCGGTGTCTGTACACATTGCCAAAATAAAACCAGCAACTTTGAAAACTGTTTGCTAAAAAGTTGTAATGACTTAGTTCTGATTTGTGAAGAATGCGTCCTGAATGCAGACCTCCTCTACCATAGTGATGCTTGCCGCGAAACCGCTCTCGCTGAGGTGGCCGCATGATTCAGCAGCTGCGCATCTACACGATTAATCCTGATTTGAGAGAGCAGTTTCACGTACGATTCAAGGACCACGCCATGCGTATTATGAAGTCATACGACTTTCACATTTTGGATATGTGGGAGAGCGAAACTGACGGGAAAGTTGAGTTTGTGTACATTCTGGAATGGACAGATGAAGAAAATTTAAAGGCTCAATGGGAAAAGTTCATGGCAGATCCAGAGTGGAATGAAATTAAGCGACAGACCGCAGAGACTATGGGTGAGATGGTTATTGGTAAAGAAGAGCGAATTCTGAAGAGGATATTAACATGACCACCCCTGAATTCAGGACAGAATTCGTTGAGCAAATTACCAGGTTCTTTGGCGAAAGACTGGACGAGCTGAGTACACGTGAACGAGCGCATGCAGCGGCAGTGGTAGGTAATACAGTCGTGACACTAGCATTTAATCAGGGCAATGTGTTTTCTACCGAAGGCATATCTTCAACGCTACAAGGCCTCAACCCCAATGTGAATGCCGTGATAGAAGCTCTTGTTTTTGATGATTCAATTGAGCTACTCCATGACCAAAGTAGGAGAATATGCACAGTCATTCGGGGTGCGTTAAGCGGGGAAGCCTCCTGCTAAGCTAAAAGTTCTGCTTTAAAGGCCGTCATAGCGGCTATGAGGTCGTAGGGAATTGGTTGGTCCAAGGGAAATTGGACAGAGCCTTTGCCTCGCTTGTATTTGGATAGCGCTTTTTCGAATTCTACATGGCCATCAGGAGTTGCATAAAAACCGATGTGGTGAGGATAGGCACCAAAGTAGACAAGTGGTTTGCCATTTTGTTTATATGCAGGTATTCCGTAAGAAATGCTTTCCATTGCTGTGGGCGCGTTTTCTTTTACGATGCTACGGACTTGTCGCAAGATGTCTTGTGCCCCAGCATCCGCCTTGGCAATGTATTCATCAACATCTTTATACTGGGCGTTGCCGGTATTCATTACAGTTTCTCTAGTTTCCCTTTGTGTTTGATAATATCGCGATAGTTCCACTGGATAGTCTTGGACTTTTCAAGGTAGCGTGCGATGTCATTCGTGTCCACTTGGTCAGCTGAAGTGTAGTCAATATGTGCATCTTTGAACTTGCCGGAACCGGGCTCTAGACTACCTTCGTCAAAATCAGCACCACTCCAGAACATCAGTCGGACACTGTTTTTCAGCTTGCTGTAGCCCGCAGTAGGATTGCCATCCAGAAACCAGACGGGCGCTCCGTGCCAGTTCTTGCTGGTAGCTTCGGGTAGTGCTTTATCGATTTCTTGGCGGAGTAGGTCACAGATGGCTTTGTCGTCCTCTGACAAACCATTGTTGTAAGTTGCAATTTCATCATTCATATCATCAAGTATACGCCAATCGGCGGTATATAATGTAGCAGTGAATAAGACTTTAGAGGAAAAACTGAAGACATTGCCCAAGGAACCCGGTGTATATTTCCATAAGGATAGCAAAGGGCAGATTATTTATGTCGGCAAAGCCGCGCGGCTGAATAACCGCGTGCGACAGTATTTCCAAAAATCACGTGCCCGTGATCCAAAGACTGAAGCATTAGTTGCCGAGATTCATGACACTGACTGGATGGTAGTAGAAAGCGAGCTGGAGGCACTGTTTCTTGAGGCAGAAATGATCCGCCGCTACATGCCGCGCTACAATATATTGCTTCGTGACGATAAATCGATGAGTTATATCAGGATTGATTACGACAGTGACTTTCCGACAGTGACGACAACCCGACGTCCAATGGATGACGGCGCGCGTTATTTTGGACCATATCTCAGCACATTATCGGTCCGAAAGGCGTTAAAGTATCTACGCCGAGTTTTTCCGTTTGCCGTAAAAAAGAATGCTCAGCAAAAACGGGCTTCACTGTATTATCACCTTGGCCTTGATCCAGGATTAGAAGAGGGCCGGACGAGTCTGGAAGATTATAGGGCTAATTTACGCAAGCTGATGCTCGTTATTGAAGGCAAACGGACAAGTATTTTAAAAGAGCTAGAACGCGACATGAGGCGACTCGCCAAAGAATCTAAATTTGAAGAGGCTGCAAAGGTACGCAATCAAGTATTTGCACTGCAGCGTCTTGGGCAACAAGTTATTTTCAGCGATAAAGAATTCATGGATATCAGTAAAGACCACGCCCTAACTGAATTAGTGGATTTATTAAAACTGCCAAACTACCCGCGCCGTATAGAAGGCTACGATATTAGTCATATGCAGGGGACTGATGTAGTCGCGAGTATGGTGGTGTTCACGAATGGTGTTAGTGACAAGGGACAGTATCGCAAGTTTAAAACTAAAATTAACCACAATAATGATTTTTATAATATGAACGAAACTATCAAACGGCGTTTGTCCGAGAAAAATGTGAAAGCGTGGGGCAAGCCTGACCTGATGTTGATTGATGGTGGTAAAGGACAACTGGACGCAGCATTGAAGGCAAGGGATGAATTAGGGCACAAAATGCCGTTCATCGGGCTTGCGAAACGTGAAGAGCAGATTGTAGTCAGTCTGGATCGCTCAAATGTGACAATTGATCTTGATGTTGTCCAGAAGCTGGGTGGTTTTATAAGTCAAACTGAATCGTTTACGCTGATAAATTTGCCCCACAACACAAACGTCGTAAAGCTATTGCAGCGTATACGCGATGAATCACACCGCTTCGCTGTCAGCTACCACTCTGTACTCAAAGCCAAACGTCAAACAGCCAGCTTACTAGATGAAATCCCAACGATAGGTCCAGAAACTCGCAGAAAGTTGCTTCGAACATTTGGCAGTGTCAGGGGTGTAATCCAGGCACGTGACATAGAACTGCAAAAACTCGTAGGCGAAAAGAAAGCAATAATCCTCCGCCAATACCTCCGCCCCCACCGCAAGAACGATTAGTGTATACTAGTAGGCTGATATGAACGCTGATTTTTTTGTTGAGAATAGGAAGCGCCTCCTGGAACTCTTTACCGGCACAGCACCGATTATTCTGACGGCCAACGGTTTGTTGCAACGCAACAGCGATGTCACATACCCCTTTAGGCAAGACAGTTCCTTCTGGTATTTCACCGGTATCGAAGAGCCGGATATTATCCTAGTTATCGATAAAAATAAGGAATATCTGATCGTGCCGGAGCGTGATGCCAATAGGCAAGCTTTTGATGGTACTATCGATGTCGGAGAGCTGAGTAAAATCTCCGGTATTGAGCAAGTGCTGTCAGCTGATCAGGGGTGGAAACAGCTAGGTATTCGTCTGAAAAAAGTAAAACATATTGCGACTTTGGCCCCATCGCCTGATTATGTTGAACATCACGGTATCTACACCAACCCTGCGAGGGCGCGGTTACTAGCACAGGTGCGAGAGCACAACCCCGATATCGAGGTACTTGATCTGCGTGATCACGTAACTCGCTTGCGTATGATTAAACAGCCTGTCGAACTAGATGCTATTCGTTCGGCAATCGATATCACTGCGAATGCCCTAAACTCACTCAAGAAACGTGGTTGGGATCGATTCGAGTATGAGTATCAGCTGGAGTCAGCTATTACAGATAAGTTTAGCAAGAAACGGGCACGCCACGCTTACAGCCCAATCGTGGCAAGTGGCGGCAATGCTTGTACTTTGCATTATGTCCACAATAGCGGGCGTGTTAAGGACAACGCTTTTGTATTGCTGGACGTTGGCGCGGAGGTAAGCAACTACGCGGCTGACATTACCAGGACATACGCAGTTGGAACCGTTTCAAAACGCCATCGTACCGTGTATGAAACAGTGGTTGCCGTTCAGGAGTATGCATTCAGTCTGCTGAGGCCCGGTGTTACGGTCAAAGACTTTGAGCACAAGGTTCAACAGTTTATGGGTGAAAAACTTCGTGAATTAGGACTTATCAAATCTATCGAAAGTGAGGAAGTCAGGAAATATTATCCCCATGCTACCTCACATTTCTTAGGCCTTGATGTTCATGATGTTGGCGATTACGAACGTCCTTTAGAAGCAGGTATGGTTATGACGGTCGAGCCTGGCATATATATTCCAGAAGAGAACATTGGTGTACGTATCGAAGATAATGTTGTTATTACAGAAACAGGCATTGACAACTTATCAGCAAAACTAAGCCGCGTGCTGGAATAGTGATAGAATAAGCGTAATGAAATACGGTCCGATTGCCCGCTTTATTATCCGTTGGTTTGTCTGTGGACTTGGTATTTGGATTGCAGCCGGCCTATTGGGTGATAAATTAGAATACGGTGAGCGATTTACAGTTATTATTACTGCAGGTTTTATCTTGGCAGCGGTGAATAGTCTGGTTAAGCCAGTAGTGGTCTTGCTGTCTCTGCCAGCGATATTGTTTAGCCTCGGTTTGTTCATGATTGTAATCAACGGACTGATGGTAGTGATTGCTAGCTGGCTGTATGAGCCACTACATGTGGCCAACTTTGGGGCAGCAATGCTTGCAGGTATGATAATCGGCTTGGTAAACTATCTAGTGAACACTATTTTGGAAGATTAACTGCCTGAACGGACAGCAAAGGAAAATATGAGCATCTACAACTACATCACAATCGTAACAATGGTTCTGCTGACAATTCTTATTCTGATTCAGACTCGCGGGGCATCTCTTGGTGCTGGTTTAGGTGGCGGTGGCGGTGAGATTAACACAGAGCGACGTGGCTCGGACAAGAGCATACACCAGCTGACGATTATTTTGGCATTCGTCTTCGTAGCATCGATCGTTTTGGGCACTGTTGCCTAAGAGCCACAATGATAAACAGAACCACGAAACTGCGGTGGCGTCGTCGCTATAGGCAGCGCAAAAACCAAGTTGAGCAGCTCGGTATACAGACCGAGGACAATATTGAACGACATGTTTTTAAGCGTTTTGAACGATTGATTCAAGTACGACGTTTTGTCTTTGGTTGGGTGATTTTGTGTCTATTCCTATTTGGTGGCGTGTTGTATCAGACTTCAGTGCTGAGCAGGTACTATAAGACAAACGTTCCATCAGCGGGTGGGATACTCACAGAAGGAATACTCGGCACTTTTACGAATGCTAACCCAATGTATGCAACAGGACCTGTCGATAGTGCAGTGTCAAAACTCGTTTTTGCAGGATTAGTAAAATATGATTCGAACAACCAGCTGGTAGGGGATTTAGCAGAAAGCTGGCAAATTGATGCAAGTGAGCAGAACTACACGTTTACGCTGCGGCCAAACTTGGTCTGGCAGGACGGCGAGCCACTAACAGCCAACGACGTCGTGTTTACTTATCAAACCATTCAGAACCCTGATGCCAAATCACCACTCCTCAGTAGCTGGCAGGGAATTAAGGTGGCTGCTAAAGATGACAGGACAGTAGTTTTTACGTTGCCAAGTGTACTGAGTTCATTCCAGTACAGCCTGACGACGGGTATTATCCCCGAGCACATTTTGTCCGATGTGCCCGCAGCGCAGATGCGCGCTACCCAGTTTAATACCAGTGCGCCTGTTGGTGCAGGGCCATTCAAGTGGGATGCTATTGAAGTCTCAAATGTAGAAAAGGCTCAGCAAGGTAGGATTGGTTTGCAGCCAAACGAATATTATCACGATGGTCAATCAGCGCTGCAACGCTACGATATTCACTATTTTACTGATCAAAAACAGATGATTCGTAGCTTTGAAAATAACGAATTAACGGCGATGAGCGGCCTTGATACCTTCCCTGATGCACTCGCCAAGGACAGCTCGGTCGAGCAATACAGTATCCCGGTTACGGCACAAGTCATGGTTTTCTTTAAAACGAGCCACGAGTTCCTCAGTGACACCAAGGTTCGTCAAGCACTTGTGCAAGCTGCGGACCGCGATACACTCCTTAGAAACATAGGTTATCCAGTAGTTGCATCTAATGAACCATTCTTACCAGGGCATGCTGGCTACGATAAGAGCATTGCCCAGCTGCTGTATAACCAAACTGAAGCAGCCAAGCTACTGGATCAAGCTGGGTGGTTAATGGGCAAAGATGATATTCGTGAGAAAAATGGCAAGCAGCTAGCTTTTACATTGTATTCTCAAAGCACCAGCGAATATGCCTATGTTACTCAAAAGTTGCAGGCTGATTGGAAAAAAGTAGGTGTGAAAGTGGACGTGATTTTACAGCCGGATAATGAATTACAGACAACGGTGACGGGGCATGATTACGATGCATTATTATATGGAATCTCGCTTGGTACTGATCCAGATGTGTACGCATACTGGGGGAGTACGCAGGCAGATGAGCGCGCAGTAAACCGCGTCAACTTTTCTGAGTACAAGTCGACCACCGCTGATCGTGCCCTGGAGGCTGGACGTACCAGAACTGACTCGGCACTACGTGCGGTTAAATACCGGCCCTTCTTGGAAACGTGGCGCAATGATGCACCCGCTCTTGCATTGTACCAACCACGATACCTGTACGTTACTCAGGGAAAAATCCATGGATTTGACCCTCATGCCATCAACGTTGCAAGTGACCGTTACGCGAATGTTGTGAACTGGAAAATCCATGAAACGGCTGTTGATACAATCAGCATCAATTAGCGACTCTCAAGAAGTTCCAATTTCGAGTCTAACCTGTTACCATATTTGAGCTACCAGCCAAAATACCAAACCAAGCAACTTGTTTGCTGTTTGGGATTTTGAGAGGAGCTGGCCTGGTGAGATAAGCAACAGTGCCGAGCAAACTTGTTTTGGCGGCAGTGTGGTTATCTCACCATCACACAAGCAACGAGCGGATGTGGCGGAATGGTAGACGCGCTAGTTTCAGGTACTAGTATCGCAAGATGTGGAGGTTCAAGTCCTCTCATCCGCACCAAACTAAAAAACCGGCTTTTGTCGGTCTTTTAGTTTGGTGACGAATATGCTTTGAGCCCTAAGAGTGGAGGCAAGAACTGCCTGTGAGGCCGGGCAATTATGCTACAATCTTTCTAGGAACAGATATGTCAGAAGACGCTGCAAAGAAACAGAATAACCCTACCTACCTCAAAGACCTGATTTTACTGTTTGCAGTGCCAATAGCTATAGCGATTTTTGTTGCAGGAATCGTTTATATACCTAGGCTGCTCGCCAATCCAAAGTCCGATTTTATATATTCTTTATGTAGCGACTATGACTGTATAGATTCCTTCGAGGTCAATTCGTCTAAACAGGTGACAAGACAAGAAAGCAGAACATTCGCCACAGAACTCCGCCACAAGAACGCCACTTTACGCTACTATGACTCTGAGAACGACTCCACGAAAAGTGTCAGCCTGGAGGAGGCGCGACAGTATCGGCTTAATACATCCTCAAAATCATCGGATGGCTATACGCTCACCAGAGAACAAGGTGAGGGGGGCTTTCTGTTCTGGGGTGACTATAGCTCGGGCTGGTATCTTAAGAACGGGGCAAAGAAGAAGCAAGTTGATCTCGAGGGCGCTAGTTCGGACTATTCACAAGATATTAAATTTTTAGGATGGGTTGAAAAATGAGAGACAAGCAAGAAATTCTAGCAGAAATACAGGAATCGCTTAGCAGCGGCGTGCTTAACGAAGCAGACCTCAAGACATTCATAGCTACACAGCCGGAACCGGTGGCAAGTCCGCCCCTTCCCGTGCAGAAAAAGCCAGATAAACTATCTGCTGTCGACGTAATGTTTTACATTGCT
Source organism: uncultured Candidatus Saccharibacteria bacterium (assembly GCA_964638875.1). Classification (GTDB taxonomy): domain Bacteria; phylum Patescibacteriota; class Saccharimonadia; order Saccharimonadales; family JALRHH01; genus JALRHH01. The sequence continues at coordinate 27,986 of CAZXBL010000006.1, forward strand.
GGAATTGTATTCTTTTCAACCATAATGTCTACAATCATTCAGTCCTGGAACGACGGCAGTGCTTTTGTGCACATAACCTTAAGCGCTGTGGTGGGTGCAATGTTGTGGTCTGTTGCGTACTATCTTATCAAAGCGCCGTTCCAAAGCGATATTAGGAAAGGCTTAACAAATGCTTTACTGCTGACAGGCTCATTACTAATAGTAGTCGGGGGCTATATCGTTACCAACGAGTTAATTGGTGGCTTTGAAGAGGTCAACTATATACCAGGGGCGTTTACGTTAGCAGTTTTGGGCGCAATTCACATCGGTTTTAGTAGATTGATCAAGAGAGATTTGCCACTGTTGATGGGCATACTACTGAGCGTGGCGTCCTTCCCAGCATTACTTTTTGGGTTTTTGGAGGATTCTGGGGTATCAATGGATATATGGTCTGTAATTCTAATAGTTTCAGCAGGGCTTCTCGCCTATGCAACGCGTATCATTGTAAAGGTCAATCAGGATAGACAGGAGCTAAATAGTTCGTTTGACTCTTTTGCGGCATTCTTGGCACTAGGAGCAATGTACGTGTCGAGCTTCGGGGACTACGGGGTTTTATGGCTGATGTCGCTTATCGCGAGTGTATTTGGTATTTTTTATCTGAGTATCATTGCACAAAATAAACACCTGCTTGGCAGCGCATCATTATTCTTGGTTCTTACAGTCATCACCATTTCGTTTAAATATTTCTCTGGGTTTGGTGCGACAGCCAGTCTGATTGTAGCGACTGTAGGGTTACTTGGCTCTGCTGCGGTTGCATCTAGCATAAACAAAAAATACTTTAAGCAACCTACAGTCGGTTAAAACGCCAAAGTATAAACTACTTTGCACGGCTGGCAATAAGTGCTTAAACGCCTCAATTATTGTGGAAGGTATGCTATTATAACGGGAGTCGCTAATGCTTAAACTCAGGAATTTCTAGACATGAATAAAGTCGCTCACTATCTACAGGAGCACCTCGTTGGCGAGGTCATGACCGGTTCTGACGCCCGCAAATACTTCTCCACTGACGCCAGTATTTTTGCTATACCGCCCGCCATTGTTCTATACCCACGTAACGAAAATGATGTTCGTAAGGCTACTCGATTTACCTGGCAGCTTGCCGAACGCGGACGCATCATCCCAATCACTGCTCGTGGGGCGGGTACCGACCAGAGTGGAGCAGCTATTGGTCCAGGTATCATGATGGCATTTCCTGCGCATATGAACCGACCGGCCTTGTCACGATCGAACCAGGCATAAATTATGCTAAGTTGCAGCAGACCCTACATACGCACAACCGGTTTTTGCCACCGTTTCCATCCTCTGCAGAATACTCAACAGTGGGGGGTGCAATTGCTAACAACGCATCTGGTGAAAAAAGTGTTAAATATGGGGATACTCGTGCTTTCGTAGAATCACTGCGCGTTGTCCTAGCTAATGGCGAGGTTATTGAAACCAAACGGCTCAGTAAACGCGAGCTAAACAAAAAGCTCGGACTCGCTACGTTCGAAGGCGAGATCTACAGAAATCTCGACACATTGATCGAAGAAAACAAGTCTTTGATTAATAAGATGACTCCAAAAACTACTAAAAATGCTAGTGGCTACGCGATTGACCAAATACGCCGCAAAGATGGATCGTTTGATCTAACTCCGCTGATTGTCGGCTCACAAGGTACTTTAGGGATCGTTACCGAAGCAACGCTATCGACGGCACTACATAACCCCAGCCTCACACTGATTGCCGCATTGATCGACGATCTGGGTACGGCTGAACAGATTGTTGCGGATTTACGAAAACTTCCCGAAATGCCAAGCGCGATAGAGATTGTCGACAAACATTTACTCGACTACGTTCAGGCCCATAATCCAAACCAGCTGAAGGGTATTCTGTCGGCGCCATTCCCAGAAATGGTCATGCTAATTGAATTTGATAGTACCTCGGAACGAACCCAAAAACGTCTTGCTAAAAAGGCGACTAAAATTTTATCTAAACACGAAGTCAATTATCAACTGGAAACAGATCCAGTAAAACGTGATGAATTATGGAAGATACGCCACAGTGCTGCTGCAGTTCTAGCGTATTCTGAGGGCAAAGTCCGTGCATTGCCTATCATCGAAGATGGTGTAGTTCCAGTTGATCGATTCAAAGAATATGTTGAAGGTATCTACGACTTGTTTAAGAAAAATAGTTTACAAGCGGCTATTTGGGGTCACGCCGGTGATGCTAACCTCCATGTGCAACCATTTTTGGACCTGAGCCAGCTAGGCGATAGACAAAAGATATTCAAATTGATTGATGAATACCATGCCCTGGTAATCAAGCTAGGCGGCAGTATCACGGGCGAACACAACGATGGACGTTTGCGTGGTCCGTACCTAGAGGCGCAGTTTGGTATAGAGGTGTACGATCTCTTCAGAAAAGTGAAAGAAATATTTGATCCATATTCGACTCTAAATGCTGGTGTAAAAATTGGCGTCACAGTCAATGATATCAAGCCAATTTTGCGCCAGGAGTATTCCTTAGACCACTTGTATCAACACATGCCTCGTACTTAAAGATGGATACGGAATTATTCTATGACGTAATTGGCGTACTTGGGGCGGTACTTATCCTGTTGGGCTTCTACCGTATGAGTATTGGGAAATGGAAAAGCCAATCATTCATTTATGAATTAGATAATTTGGTCGGCGCATCTTTTTTGGCAGCCTACCAGCTTCACCAACAGGCATACATTACGGTGGTACTTAATGTCATCTGGGCTATTATTGCGTTCAGGGGCATAACATCATTTGCTGAGCGACGCCACAAGCCTCATAAGAAAACCCGTCGTAAGGCTCACCAGCGTTACCATATGTGTTGATTTTTCCCTGTAAAATGCTACTATAGACGGGTTCCTTAAATCTTGCGGACGTGGCGGAATTGGTAGACGCGCTACCTTGAGGTGGTAGTGGGGCAACTCGTGGAGGTTCAAGTCCTCTCGTCCGCACCACGCGTTCTTCACCAAAATTGCGAGAGGATTCGCAATTTTGAAAAAAAGAAGACTTGGTGAGGTTGCCAGAAGTGCCGAGCAAACTTGTTTTGTCGGTAGTTCGGTAACCGCGCCATAACGCTTCGACGCGGGTGATTAGCTCAGTTGGCTAGAGCACCTCGTTTACACCGAGGGGGTCGGGGGTTCGAATCCCTCATCAC
>CAZXBL010000007.1:0-9707 GCA_964638875.1 uncultured Candidatus Saccharibacteria bacterium
AAAACTACTCGAAGCCCGTCGGGACATGGGCGATGATGCGCCAGCCATAGAATTCTTAGCGCATCCGAACTTCTACCTAAAAGAGCACGAAATTCGCCAGTACTTTGCTGAGCGTCATACACACCCATTTGATGAGTTCTATCAGTGGCAGCGTGAGCGCTTCAACATACTAATTGAAGAGTACAAGCCAGTTGGTGGCGCCTGGATGGTTGACGGCAAGCAAAAGAAGACAGAAGGGCAGTTGCCAAGCTTTGCTGCTTTTGGTGATAACAAATGGGTTGAGGAAGCGGTCGTATACGTTAACGAACATTTTGCGGATAACCCGGGTAGCACTGACTTCATTTGGCCTACTAGTCATAAAGAGGCAACGACCTGGCTACATGATTTTGTAACACGCCGACTTGATGCCTACGGGTTACATACTGAACAGTTCCTTAGCGACGCGCCTTGGTTATATCACAGCGCACTCTCTGCCAGCCTAAACATGGGTCTACTTAGCCCCCAGCAAGTGGTAAATGCTGCCTTAAAACGACATGCTGACAATCCCGTACCGTTAGAAAGCCTCGAACCGTTCATCCGGAACATACTGGGACACCGTGAATTTGTGCGTGGTGTTGGTGTGGTAGGAGGCAAAGCAATTAGCGATGCAAACCCACTAAAGGCAAGTAGGCGCATGACAGCAAATTGGTACGAGGGCAACACAGGGCTACCAGTCTTCGACGATCTTATTAACAAGTTGAACGCACATGGTTACGCGCACAACTCTGAAAGACTACTTATTGCGGGTACGCTGATGACGGTTTGTGAGATTCACCCTGCAGATATCAGAAAATGGTTCAGTGAATTGTTCGTGGACACACATGATTGGGCGCTAATACCGCAGCTGTATGCGCTGACTCAATTTGCCGAAACAACTACATTGCAAGGTGGACCCTATATTTGTACCAGCAAGACCCTGATCGATAAAAGTGACTACCAGCGTGGCGAATGGGCGAACGTATGGGATGGGCTATACTGGCGATTTATAGAGAAAAATCGGGCTGTATTCTCCAAGAACCCCAAAATGCGCAGCGTCGTACAACGATTTGATCGTTTGGATGCGGACCAAAAGCGCATCATGCACTACCGCGCCGAAGACTTCCTGAACAAGTTCACTCAATAGCAACATCTCTAATTATTGTTCAGTTTGTTGCTAAACATCGTATACTGAATTTATTGAATGTAAATTCAGGAGTTCAAAGAATGGCAGATAAATCTACAAAAGCAGCTAAGGCAACAGAACGCCGAAAAGCAGTAGCCGCAAAGGCAGCCAAAGCACGCGAGCATGCACAGAAGCTCAAGGGCAGTGGACCAGGTTTTACAACCTTTGTGCGCCAACAGGGTGTCGTAGGCTTGGCGGTTGGTCTGGCAATTGGTACCTCAGCAGGTGCAGCTGTGAAATCTATAGTCGATAACTTCATTAACCCAATCGTTGGTTTCTTAGTTGGCGGTGTGTCACTAGAGAAGCTTAAGTGGGAAACTGGGCTAATGAACAACGGAAAAGAATTAGTGTTTGGTTGGGGCGCGATCATATCAGCGGTCATCACACTGTTAGCAACTGCATTCGTGATTTACCAACTAATTCATCTAGCAAAGCTCGATAGAATTGATAAAAAGAAGGATTAATCATGACAGCAATTGAAAAAGTGTTACTTCGTAAAGACGCTGCGTCACTAGTTGTTGCTGTTACTCTGGCGATGACTGTCGGTTTTTTCTTGTCTACTCTTACGAATCCGCTGACATTCTATGTTACATTAACGAATCATGGACAGGCTGGGCCACCTGTGGGTGACATGCTTTTACAGTCAGTTATCTCATTCGTGGCTCAACTAGTTGTCCTTGAACTTTTAGTGCGGCTTGTGATTTTGACACGAGGACGTCTCTACAAGAAAGGCAAGTGATGGGCAACGCGCCACAGCAGCAGAACCCAAACTTAACCGAAGAACAAAAGAGAGTGCTCTTCCTAAAAGGGACAGAAGTACCCGGCACAGGAAAATACCTCGATCATAACGAGGCGGGCATGTATACCTGTGCCAACTGTGGCGCAGAGCTATTTAGGAGTGATACTAAATATGAATCCCGCACACCAGGTCTAATTGGTTGGCCGAGCTTTTCGGATCCCGCAAACAACGAGGCGGTAGAGCTACGAGTGGACGACGATGGCGGGATGAATCGCACTGAAGTCATTTGCAGGAATTGTGGCTCACACCTCGGGCACGTCTTTGAAGCTAGTGACTCACCGAACGGTCAGCACTATTGCGTAAATTCAGTATGCCTGGGCTTCAGCCCGGAAAATTAAAAATCTTAATACTACTTACTCGTAGTATTTGTTGCCCCATATTGCCATAGACCGAAGGACAGGGATTAAATCCTGTCCTTTTTCGGTTAGGGCGTATTCAATGCGAGGTGGTACTTCGTTAAATCGTTTTTTAGTAACGATGCCGTGAGACTCTAGGTCATCTAAGCGTTGGCTAAGGGTACGAGGGTTAATTTTAGGTACAGCTTCTTCAAATTCGCAAAAGCGCTTAGGCCCAGCTGCTAATTCTTTTAGCAGCAGTGAAGTCCACTTGGCGCCAATTACTTCCATAGCCGCTGCAACACACCCAATACGAGGTTCGATTGGTGCGGTTTTACTGAGGTCAGGTGTAGTTGATAATTTCATGACTTTACAAAGTATAGCTACGGCTCTATACTAGATAGAGTTAACTATACAAAATATAGCATAAAATCTTATGTATGTCTATGAGTGATAGTTTTCAATGATAGAAACCTGCAGGCTTCATCTCTAAACCAACAATAATTGAAAGATGGAGTTATTAATTATGTCTAATATTCTTGTAGTAATTGGCAGCGCCCGAAAGGGACGTGTGGCCGACAAAGTACTCGAGTACATTAAAAGTGATCTTGAAAGCCGAGGGGACGTTTCCTACACGGTTGCAGATCTAAAGGAGGCAAACCTCCCATTCTTCGAGAATGAGAACTCACCAACCTCACCCGAATATGTAATCACTGACCCACAGGTAGCTGCATGGAGTCAGCAAGTGCAAGCTGCAGACAGCGTATTGTTTATAACGCCTGAGTATAATCACACTTTAAGCGCTATTCAGAAGAATGCAATCGATTCACTTGGGCCTGATTGGATTGAGAAGCCTGTCTCAGCAGTTGCATATGGCTGGAGTGGGGGATCATTGGCGGTACTGACCCTACGTGAAGTGCTTGAAAACGTAAAAGCTGATGTAAAACATAGTATTGCACAACTTGGTTTCATGAAAGATCTTAACCCAGATGGCAGTTTGCTCGACGAAGAAAGTGTGAACACACAGATCTCTGCAGCAATTGACGAAATCGTAGCAAAAGTACCCGTCGCAGCTATCTAAGCTATAAAAATTGTGGATTTATTCCGCTATTTTTATTCCCTTTGCCAGGAAAGAGCAGCCCGAGTACACCGTCTCTCCGTTTAATTGGAGACGGTGTACTCGGCGCGACTCGGGGTCCCCAAGAAACCTGTTTCTTGGGGTGGGGTGTGAGAACCTATCCGGGTTCTTTCATTAAAGGTAATTTGGCGCAGCAGGGAGCCCAAAGAACTCTTCCAGAGTTTGGGTTCCTTTTTCGTGCATTTCGGTGGCGAGTTCAACCCCCACGTAACGGATGTGCCAGGGTTCGTATCGGTAGCCGGTGACAGCTTGCTTGCCTTCCGGATAGCGAATAATAAATCCGTATTTGTAGGCGTTGGCAGTCACCCATTTGCCAGGAGCAGTGGTGCCAAAACAATCCTCAATACCACAACCACCGCCACCGACGTCAACACCAAGTCCGGTTTGGTGTTCGCTGGTACCAGGCCGAGCACTTTGGGTGTCAGCCACCGTCTTGCCGTACGTCTTTACTTCGTTGTTGTAGACAGAGACTTGGGTATTGTATGAGCGGTAACCACTTAATGGGCTAATAGTCAGATTTTCTGCTTCCGCGCCGGTAATGAGGTTTGTCAGCGCTGTTGCTGCCTCTTTGCGTAGCTGCTGCCCGCCACCCACACTCACCAGGTCGGCTGGTGCGTAGGTTTTTGGATTAAGGGGACGTAGTTTGTTCACTACAACCCAGGTACTGGTAACGTCGTCGATTGAGTACTTCTTTTTATCAAATTCAGGTTCGGCAACCTTTTCTTCTGGTTTTGTTTCGGCCGGCGGTGTAGTCGTGTGCTGAGTCACTTGCTTAGCTGGCTCGTCTTTCAGAAAAAGCACGTATGCAGGCCCACCGACAATAACTGCGACGAATGCACCAAGCGCTAATGCTGATTTGATACTCATATACATATGGTACTACACAGATGGTATACTCAGTCGTAATGAATATAGATAAAAACGCCGTTCCAACCAAGTTGTTATGGGTAGATCTGGAAATGACTGGCCTTGACACCCAAAATGATGTAATTATAGAGGTAGCGATAGAGGTTACTGATTTTAATTTTAAAACTCTGGCTCAGTACGAAGCGATCATTCACCACCCTGATGATGTATTAGAACGGGCAAATGACTGGGCAAAGGAGCAGCATGCAAAAAGTGGCCTAACCGAACGCGTCAGAACCGAAGGCCGTAATGAGCGCGATGTTGTTCATGAACTTGTCGGCTTTATTCAGGCACAATTTGGCGACGAACCAGCCGTAATGGCAGGGAACTCCATCCACAATGACAGAAACTTTGTAAAACGATGGTGGCCAGAAGTTGATGAACTACTACATTACCGCATGTTAGACGTCAGTGCCTGGAAGGTGTTAATGCAGGCAAAATATGATGCCAAATTTGAGAAAAAAGAAGTCCATCGTGCCTTTGACGACATCCAGGCTAGTATCGCGGAACTGCAATATTATCTGGAATGGTTTCACAAACAAGTATAAGCAATTAGTGACAAATCTCACGGTCGCTGTGTGATAAAAACGCTACACTTACTCCACCTAAGCAGGAGCACATTGGTGACAGCATTTGCAATTGAACAAGTTAGGGGAGAACTACCCCCAACAATATTTAATCCCATGGTCTCTTTGGTTAAGAAACTTCCCAATAATTCTGAATTTAATGATAAATCATACCCTGAAATCCATGCGCACTTTAACGCTAAGACTAAGGACTCTGACCCCACTACTGCGCTATTCGTAGCCCAACGACGAATGCCTCTAGCAGGGCATACAGTGGGTTTGGCTGGTGTTGAGATTCACGATGATGTAGCACGAGTGACAGAGCTTGTGGTAGATGACCGTGTACGGGGCAATCGCGTTGGCTGGCAACTATTAAAGTTTGTCGCCGAGTGGGCAGATGAGCACAACGCTAACACTATTGAAGTATCGCCACCTCCTAAACCAAACAGTATTGAGGAGGCATGGTTGCAAGAAATGGGCTTTGCTATTGAAGAAGGCACCCCACGCATGGGTCTCGAAGATAGCCAGCTAATCAAACACTAGTCTAAACCTCTCTAGCATTGTATCCTGGTGCTATATGTTAGATCACAAGTCGGTCGAAGAATATGTGTTAAGCATGTCGAACGCAGTGCGCGATTATCCTTTTGGCGAAGAAGTCGCCGTTTACAAAGTCAATGATAAGATGTTCGCGCTTATACCTGAAGGTAAGGCGCCAGTTCGTATCAGCCTAAAATGCGACCCGCAGCTCAGCGTACTACTACGCGATAAATACGAGTCAGTCATGGCGGGCTACCATCTAAATAAGAAACATTGGAACACAATTGTACTCAGCGGGCAGTTACCGTGGGAAGAAATACAAGGTTTAATCCTGCACAGCTACAACCTCGTAGCAGGTATAGACACTACGATTCCGTCAGCCGAATAGTATTGAAAAATACAGATAATATGTTATTATCTGTCTGATGATTAATAGAGAAGTCCGCCAAGCAGCCTTAGCAGTCCGCCAGGGGGAGAGACCAGCTCCAACAGCGCATATTAAGCCAGCCCTTTATGGGTTGCTGGCAAGAGTCATGGATCCTGAACTTCTGGACGAGAAATTACATTCTGACAGACAACCTACAAGTTTCTATGAATTAGATGCTATGCTTTTCAGATCCTTAGGTAAATCTGCCAGTGAAGGACTTTCAGCCCTTAGCCAGACAGAGCAAGATGATGTCTCTGGCTTAATTGACAGGCGTATAAACTCTGCCAGAGATCTTCAGAGAACTATATCATTTAGTAACGTCCTAAGTCGGCTCAGGCAAGGGAGCGGAACAGCCGCCGCAGCCGAGGTCATGACCCTACGCACCATTGCTCGTGAACAAGCAATCGGCAGTGTTGTTACAGAAGAGGCGATATATGCATCAGGCCGAGTCCCGCGTGCTTTAGCCTCAATCCACCTACGCAGCCTTCCCACAGCGGTGCGGGGCTATGCAAAGTGGTCACTGTCTGAAAGCGGCGACGGAGGTGATATCTTTGCGCCCCAGGAAGCAACTTGGGACGCAACCACAGGCTTAAGGTTGGCAAAGGTACCCGATGACCTCATCCCAGGGCGCGAGACTCCAGATATAGAGCCCCAGATCGGCTGTCCAGCCACACTCGTAAGTGGTTATTTGCAGCGTGTACATCAAATTGCAGCAACTAATGCGCTGGAAGCAGGGCTGCTTAAAACTTCGTAATCAACTACTGTTTGGCGCTTGCCAGTAAACCGGCTGCGTTGAATTGATCAGACAGGGTCTGTTTCAATTTTTTACTATCGGCCTTGTCATAGGCTGTTTTCAGTGATTTCTGATAAGTAACGAGTTGTGTTTGTATCGTTTCGATAAATACCTCGTCAAATTTGTTGGCTTGTTCAGCTGCGGTGAGGGCAGTGTCAGTCTTGGGATTTTTGCCCAGAGCCAATTCTTTGGTAGATACTTTCACACCGGCAGATTTTAATGAGGCGACAAGTGTAGACTGATCGGATTGCAGCGTCAGATTTACAGTAGTGGCAAGGTTTTTGGCGCTGGAACTTTGGGCGCGGGTGACGCCTAGTTCACTCACACGGACTAATTCAGCTTGCTGCTGCGCGACTTTTATCAGATCTGCTTTACCTGCATTTGCAGCGTTAGATATCAGCATAGACACAATGATTCCAATGACCAGTAATACGAGCACACCACCTACGACAATAAAAATCCGTGATTGCTTAGAATTCCCCCTTGGAACAAGCGGCTTTTTCTTGTTGTGTTCAGTATCCACAATAAACTGGTACGGATTGTGCTGAGGCTGCTCGTGCATAAGCATTATGATATATCTAACAGCGGTAAAACGCTAGTGCCACGGGCTGCTAAGTGCTATTGCTTGTCTCTTTTTTCGAAGTAGCGGATACTTATAACAGATATGGATGCCAGAACAGTCCTGTGGACTGTTTCTGTAGACGCGAGGGAACCGTCCATCATCAGAATAAATAAACTATATGGATGCAGTAGAAGAGATTAAGTCACGGCTAAACATCGAAGATGTGGTGTCGGAGTACGTGCAGCTGAAGCGGGCTGGGCGTAATTTCAAGGGGCTCAGTCCTTTTACATCCGAACGCACACCTAGTTTTATGGTTAGCCCAGAAAAGGGTATTTGGCACGACTTTAGTTCGGGCAAGGGTGGTAATATTTTTAGCTTCGTGATGGAAATGGAGGGGCTAGAATTTAAAGAGGCCCTGGAGCTCCTAGCCCGAAAAGCAAATGTGGATTTAGAGCAGTTCCGGGGCACTCGCGGTAGTGGTAATGCCAAGGTTAAGGAGCGTCTTTATGAAGCAAACGAAATGGCATGCAAATTTTATCAGGTACAGTTCAGCAAGAATCAGACAACGCTGGAGTACGTATTCGCCAAACGCAAGTTTACCAAGGAAACAGCACTAGCATTCCGGTTGGGCTACTCGCCCAATAACGGCAGTGCCCTAATTGATTACCTTACAAAACAAGGTTTTACAGAGAAAGAATTAACCCAAGCCGGTCTAACTGCGCGCCGTTACCGCGGTGGTATTCAGGACATGTTCCGCGGACGTTTGATGGTGCCACTGGCTGACCAACAAGGCAGGATTATCGGTTTCACAGCGCGATTATTAGAGGATATTCCAGATGCGCCAAAATATCTCAACACACCGCAAACACTTTTATATGATAAATCTCGTCATGTATATGGGCTACACTTGGCCAAAGACTCGTTAAGACGTGATGGCTCTGCTGTTCTGGTCGAGGGGAACCTTGATGTAATCGCCAGTCATCAAGTTGGCGTAAAAAATGTCGTCGCGACTGCAGGCACTGCGTTGACTGAGCAGCACCTCAAAACTATTAGTCGTTTTACAGGCGACTTACGTTTGGCGTTTGACCAGGACAAAGCCGGAATCGCTGCAACCGAACGTGCAATCCCAATTGCCAGCAAAGTAGGCGTTAAATTGAACATTATTTCTATTCCAGAAGGCAAGGATCCTGACGAACTCATAAAAAAGGATCCAAAATTGTGGGAGCAGGCAATTGCCAAACCAGACTATGCGCTTGATTGGTTGATCGGCCAGTATCAGCAGCGGCTCGACCTGGACAAAGCACACGACAAACGTGAATTCAGCGATGTTATGATTACCGTCATCCGTCAGTTAACAGATACTGTCGAACAAGATCACTTTGTACGCAAAGTTGCCAAAATTTTGTCTGTGGCACCAGAGGAATTGACCAGTAAATTGAACGAAACACCCTCGCAGCGTGCTACTCGCAAACAGAACACCCGTCAACCTGTTGAAATTGACAAATATGCCCTGGATCTGAAGAAAATTCAGGACAAGATTATGGCACTGGGGCTTATGCGCCCAGGAATTCGCGGTGACTTAGCGGGCATCAAGTCAGAGTTCTTGCCAGAAGAACAGGCACAGACGTTATTTGACTACCTAAAACTGCACCCCGAGTTCGACGGAACGCTGAAAGGTGTTAAGGAATTGAAAAAAATCACAGAATACGTTAAAATAGTGTCATTACAGTACGAAGATTTGTACCAAGATCAGGACGATGTCGAATTGAAGCAAGAGCTCAAACGACAAATGAATAGTCTCATCAAGCAATATGTAAAAACCAAAAATGCTGAAATATCGTACCAGCTAGAGCAGGCTGGCGGGGAGTACTCGTCAGAAATACTGCAGCAGGTCAATCAGCTAAACGCGCTTCTAAAAACCCACCAATCTGAATAAGGAGAATTATTTATGGCGAAAAAGGCTAAAGAACAACCAGCGGAATCACCGTTTGATGAAATAAAAAGAGTACTTATCAAGAATGCCAAAGCCAACGGCAAGATTGCCCAGCAGGATATCTTTGCAGTAATCCCAGATGTGCCAGAAAATGCTGAGGTCCTGGATGGTCTATACACTGAACTGGCTGAAACCAACGTGACAATTACCGTTGACGAAGAGCCTGACGCCGTCGCTGATGGTCCAGTAGTTGCGCAGAGCGGTGAATGGGTCGCCGACGATGACGAAGAAATTGTCATCGACGAAAAGGTTTACATGGATGACATCGCCGACGATTCGGTCCGCCTGTACCTCCGTGAAATTGGTAAGATCCCACTTTTGAACGCAGAAGAGGAGTTAGCATTGGCTAACCAAGTTGTCGCCGGTGACAAACGTGCCAAGGACAAAATGGCAGAAGCAAACATGCGTCTGGTTGTGTCCATTGCCAAGCGATATGTTGGTCGTGGTTTA
>CAZXBL010000007.1:9717-29535 GCA_964638875.1 uncultured Candidatus Saccharibacteria bacterium
CTACTTGACCTCATCCAAGATGGAAACACTGGTCTACTGCTTGCAGTTGAATTGTTCGACCCAGAAAAAGGATTCAAATTCTCTACCTATGCAACTTGGTGGATTCGTCAGGCAATTACACGTGCAATCGCTGACCAAGCCCGTACCATTCGTATCCCGGTGCACATGGTTGAAACAATCAACAAATTACTCCGTACTCAGCGCCGTTTGACTCAGGAGCTCAACCGCGAACCTACCAATGAAGAAATCGCGGAAGCAATGGAAATCGAAGTTGATAAGGTTGAACACATCATGAAGATCAAGCAGGACATTTCGTCTTTAGACGCAAGCGTTCGAGACGACGAAGAGGATTCGGTCTTGGCTGACTTTATCGAGGACGAAGATACAATTTCCCCAGAGGAATCAGCAACTAATCAACTTCTGAAAGAGCACGTCAAAGATATGCTCGGCGCCCTCACCGAACGCGAACAAAAAATACTGAAACTCCGCTTTGGTTTAGAAGACGGCAAAAGCCACACTCTTGAAGAAGTAGGCCAGGAATTTTCTGTAACCCGCGAACGTATCCGCCAAATAGAGGCAAAAGCCCTAGCAAAACTTCGCAAACACAAAGACAGTAAAAAACTCCACGACTACATCAAGTAAACGAGCCCAGTCTTAGATAGCTACAGGTTCGGTGGGGAAGCCTTTTTTGAGGGCTTTGAGGATTTCTTTTTGCAATAGCGGGGTTCTGAAGTGAAGCTTTTCGAATTGTTTTAAAGGCGCCCAGTAAGGGGTGTGCATATTCATGCCGTGGCGGTTCATTTTTTCTTCCTCGGACCCGATAGTTAGCCCTACTGACTCGTGAGGCGCAACTTTGCATAAATAAATATACTGACTGTTGTACGGCGCGGGGTGCTTTTCGGTATAGACGAGCTGATAGTCTGTAACGGTTAACCCGGTTTCTTCGCTTACTTCACGCATGACCGCTTGTTCTGGCGTCTCGCCCTCGGCTGCCATGCCCCCAACTAGCGTGTAGTAAATCATGCCTTGTTTGTTACGTTGCATGACGAGCAAGTTGTTATTTTCAATAATTATTGCGCGAGCGGCTATCTTCATAACCGCAGTATACCAGCAATACCTCTATACACCGGGCTTTTCTGGTAGAATAAGGCGGTATGAAAATAATTGGGTTATCTGGAACGAATGGTTCCGGTAAAGACACTATTGGGCACATGCTGACGGAACGGCATGGCTATTTGTTCATCTCGCTAACAGATATGCTCCGTAAAGAGGCACGTAATCGCGGCGAGGAACCCACACGTGAGGTGCTACGAACAATTAGTGCAGAATGGCGCCGTGAAAGTGGGCTGGGGGTTCTGATAGATAAGGCCATAGAACACCTAGAGGAGCTTGACGCGGATTTTCGTGGGCTGGTGGTTGCTAGTTTACGAAATCCTGGTGAGGCTGACAAAATTCACGAGCTGGGGGGCACAGTCGTATGGACTGATGCCGATGCACATACCCGATACGACCGTATTCAGGCTCATGCATCAGAGAGAAATCGCTACGATGAAGATAACAAGACGTTTGAGCAGTTCTGCGCAGAAGAAGCTGCTGAGATGACGACAACTGGAGATTCTGCAACGCTAAACATGTCCGCAGTTAAGGAGCGCGCAGATATTTTTGTAGAGAATGATGGCAATGATCTTGAGGCCTTCAAAGACGATGCAGAGCAAGCCCTAAAGCTCGAAAATGTTCTTTAGCTCTCATTTTTCTCTAGAGAACTCCGCATGTAGATAATAACTTGGCGTAATGCTTCTGCGATTGTTGGGCTTTGAATAATTGTTGCCATCTGGGTTTCGCTAAAGGAGATAAACGCCACCTTATCGCCATAGACACTAACTTCAACAGGGGCGCTGTACACTGACTCGGGCATGATTGTTCTATGGAACAGCATTTTTTTATCGTCAGCTGGCAAAATTACGTCGAGGCCTTTTGGGGTAAGAATATACGAGTTCACTCCACGCTTTACGCGCTCGGCATGAAAGTCGGCAAAGAAAGTGGCACCAAGATGAGGTGTATCATTGCGTGTACGCAGTACGTACACATCTTTACCATCCCGGAGTACATCAGCATAGACTTCGCGTATGCCGTCTAGCCCCTGGAGGTTACGGCTGCCTGGAATCTGAGTTGCAGCATAGAATGCATCGATAAGTGGAGAGATATTTTGTTTTAGTAACTCTTCGTTTTTTGTAATGATACGTCGTCTTTTTTCGGCTAATGCCTCCAGGGCGGAGGGATGGTTTGCGCGGTATTTTATTTTTGGCTCTTCAGTTCGTGTCGCCAGCCCGAGGGACACTAGCTTATCGGCTACAGCGTACGCATTAGTTCTTGTTTCGCCGATATTGTTCGCGAGTTGGGCGGGGGACATTTCGCCACTTTCAATCAGCGCAAGGTAACCCTTAGCCTGACTCTCGGTTAGCCCAGTCTTGCGGAGAATTGAAACATCCATAATCATACATTAGCAAAAAACTAGACATATGTCAATTCTACTTTGACACATAAATTGATATTTTCTATCTGTAAAACTAAATAGTAGTAATACTATATTGACAAAAGTAACTAAAAATGAGATACTGTATGTATGATTGAGCGCAAGCTCGATTTTTTAATTCAGGAGATATAAATGGCCCAACGAGTAAACCCAGAATCATTAGCCGAAGTATACGATGCCTTGGATACAGTGAGACATGATCTGTATGAGCTCGATGTTGAACACGCAGAGCTTGAGACGGCCCTCTTAGGTGAAGCACACTCTCTCGTTGAAGAGGCGACAGCGCGAATGCTACTAGAGCATGACAGGAGAAAGCGTACTAAAGCAATTGAACAAAGACGAAACTATGCAACTTCTTCCATAAAAGGTATGTACCTGACTAAAGACGATGAGTTAATTGCTGAAGCTGAGTATTTGGCGCAGTATGATGACGACCAAAAAGCTTTGAATGAGGCATCGTCACGTGTTTTAGGCTATCGTGCTATGGCGCGCAAATTAATGATAGCTATATCTCTGCCATCCGATAGCCCAGGCCAGGAGATAAAGAGTGCAAAAACCGTTACGAGTAATCCTAGAGATTTTGAGGCGCAGATGGCTGAAAGTATCGGTCCGATATATCGGATTAACCCAGAAGTAAAGCGTACAGACTCTTTGGGAAGAGTATGGATTAACTTGTGTCATCCTCGTGGTGTCTTGAGTGATTTAAGCCCCGAGCAAAGCCCAGAGGAAGTTACTACCAATGCAGGAGTTGTTGCGAACCTTGGCCAAGGCAGTATCAATGAAGATGAGGCTGGCGTAATGAGTGTTGAGTTTAAGGATGGCCGCGCTTCATTAAGGTTTGATAGATCGAGCACACTTTACCGTACCAATGAGCGGGGAGAGGTTTTAGTTATTAGGCCGACTAATGTCGTTGGAAGCGTTATGGATACACTATGCTATCAAGACCAAGGTCAATTGAATGGTGTACGCAGCCGGCGAAACGAAGCTTCTGAAGTCGCTCTAGCTGCAGCTGGGCAGCCTGGATCGATATGGGATACTTTTAATGACCAACAGGGTAACCCTAGACCTATTAGTGTCGCTAAGAGGAACTAGCGCTTAAGCTCGAAAATGTTTTGTAGCGAGGGTATACTGTAGAGATGCCTTATTCAACTGACACTGCAATTAGTATTTTTTCTGAGAAATTAGAAGATTACCGAAAGCTTATTGATGACGATATCGGGAAGTTCGCTAAACACACTGAACGCGAGACGCTGAAGAAATTTGGTGCCAATGCACGGCTTGAAGTTGATGCATACCTGAGCATTTTGTGTCGTGGTGGTAAGCGGATTCGTGGTAGTTTGGCGATGGCTGCGTATGAAATGGCAGGTGGCACAGACAGGAAACTTATTCTGCACACAGCCCGTGCCCTAGAGATGTTACATGCCTATATTCTGATCATTGATGATTTCCAGGATCGGTCACATATCCGTCGTGGTGGTCCGGCAGCGCACACTTTATTGTCGCGATATCACAAGCGCCACGAGCTGGCGGGCGATGCTGGACACTTTGGTGCATCGATTGCGCTTAATGCAGCACTCAGTGGTTCACATATGGCACAGCAGACTTTAGCTGAGTTAGATATTAACCCAGCACTCAAAATCGCCCTGATTAATCAGATAAACAAGACAATGGTAACTACAGCGCACGGGCAGACAAACGACATTATGAATGAAGTTGTAGCTGATGTATCAGAGAGCGAGATTGAGCGCGTTCTAGAATGGAAAACGGCGCACTACACATTCCTCAACCCACTAACTGTGGGGATGATGCTTGCAGGTGTAACAAATGGATCGCTGCACGCAATTCACGAGTATGCGATGCATGCTGGTAAAGCGTTCCAGATCACTGACGACATACTTGGTACCTTTGGTAGTGAGTTCGAGAGTGGTAAAAGCCCGATGGATGACATCCGCGAAGGTAAGCGCACATTGATTATTAGTTATGCTCTAGAACACACCAACAACGAGAACAAAAACTTCTTGGTACAAATGCTGGGTAACGACAAATTAACACCTGTTGAGTTTGAACGCTGCAAGGATATTCTTATGGAGTCAGGAGCACTGGATTACGCTCAACTGAGTGCAACTACGCATGTAGACAAAGCACTTCGGTCACTAAGTAAGGTTGATTACGACACCAGTTTCCTTAGCGGGCTGGCCGCTTCGCTTCTCCACCGAACAAAATAATTGCACAAAGATCGTAATTATTTTAAAATATAGGTACTATGGAAGAAATAAATGGTGTTCCGAACTGTATTAATGAGGACCCTGAGCTATTCTTTCCGCACGGCGAAGATCAGCGCAATCCTAATGTACACCAAGTAATGGCAATTAAAGAAGCTAAGGCTATTTGTGCTTTGTGTGATGTAAGAGTGGGGTGCCTTGAAAAAGCACTTGAAGATGACAAAATCGTGGGTATCTGGGGCGGTATGACAACTCATGAGCGCCGCGTAATTATACGACGCGGTAATAAAAGGGCAAGCTAGGCACGTAAGCGTTTTCCACGGTTCACTTAACAGCGTATACTAATAGTATATGGCGGAACAGCGTAAGAAACTCGCAATTATTGACGGTAAATCCGTTTTTTATCGTGGTTATTACGCCATGCCGAACCTCGCGACTCGTGATGGGGTACCTACTGGCGGGGTATATGGTTTTGCAGTCATGGCCCTGGAAGTTATCAAAAAACTCAAGCCAGATTATGTCTGCGTTGCCTGGGATAAGCCCAAAACGAACATTCGACGCCGTCTAGAACTGTACCCAGCCTACAAGGCGGGCAGGAAACCGGCACCGGCAGATTTCTACACACAGATTCCAATGCTTCATGAGCTATTGGATGCTTTTGGCTGGCCATTGTATGAATTCGACGACTACGAGGCCGACGATATTATGGGCACCCTTGCGACTAAAGCAGCCAAACAGGACATCGACACAATGTTGATCACATCTGACATGGACATGCTACAGTTGGTTGACCCCCGTATTCATGTGTTTGCGCTGAAAAAAGGGCTCAGTAACATCGAACTCTATAGTCCAGCAAGCTTTACCGCGAAATATGGCTTACGCCCAGACCAATTCTTGGACCTTAAGGCGCTGCAGGGTGATAGCTCTGACAATATTCCTGGTGTACCTGGTGTTGGTACAAAGGGCGCCACGGAACTATTGCAAGCCTACGAAACACTCGATGGCGTCTATGATAATCTGGCGTTGATCAAAGAAGGTACTCGCAAAAAACTGGAAGCAGGTAAGGACCTAGCGTACTTGAGTAAAGAAATTGCAGCTATTTGGCTGGATGCACCGGTTGACCTGGACCTAGACGTCCTGGATGTTAATAAATGCAACCCTAATGAAATTCTTAAGCTGCTGCAAAAGTTTGAGTTCAGAACGTTATCGCGGCAGCTCCCCGAAGTTATGACTATCAAGGATGAAGTTGGGTTGGTGCAGCATAGCGACGTACAACTTGGCAAAATACCGAAGAATACGATTATTAATAGTGATAAAGACCTGGCTGAACTCGCTATACCGCTTGAAAAGGCAAAGCAGCTTGTATTAATGGGTCGTTCTGAGGGCAAACATGGTGATCGCCCCGTAACACTGCTTGTCAGCCCCTCACCAGGAACGCTTTTCACCATTCAGTTAGCTGACATATCTCCGGATCAACTAGTTGCTGTTCTGCATCCAGCTTTAGTTAATAAATCAGTCCAAAAAATAGGGCACGACATTAAAAGTACTCTGCAAGTTTGTTATGCGCTGGGCTTGGAAGTAAATGGCGTCAGTCATGACACGCAAATCGTCGCGTTTTTACTCAATGCGTTAAGGAAAGACCTGAGTTTGAGCGAACTAGCCTTTAGCGAGCTGGGGTATGAAGGTGCTGATTTTGCCGATCTTGACCCAGACCAATTTGTCACCCATGCCCCAGAAGTGATTGCGATAATCCATGCGCTGACCAGTAAACAAACAGAGGAATTAAAAGCTATCCCAAAGATAGAAAAGCTTGCCAGCAAGATTGAAATGCCGGTGATCGAAACACTCGCACGTATGGAGTACGAGGGCATCAAACTAGACACAAACTACCTGGCAAAGATGTCAGAACAACTTGCTGACCAAATTAGTGATGTCGAACAACAAATATATGGTCACGCCGATCAAGAGTTTAATATCAGCAGTCCCACACAACTAGCTGACATACTGTTTAACAAGCTGCAGCTGCCTACGCAGGGTGTAAAAAAGGGCAAGACAGGTTATTCAACAGCCGCCAATGAGCTTGATAAATTGCGTGCTGCTCACCCTATCATTAATTTAATTACTGAATACCGTGAATACACCAAACTAAAGAGTACCTATGTTGATACATTGCCACACATGGTGGATAGCCACTCGCGTTTGCATACAACATTTGCAATGACAGTTGCTCAGACTGGGCGGCTTAGCAGCAATGATCCAAACTTGCAGAACATTCCTGTTCGCACCGATCTTGGTAAGCATATTCGCACCGCATTTGTGGCAGGAAAGGGCAACGTTCTAGTCAGCGCAGATTATTCACAATTTGAACTCCGTTTGGCTGCATATCTTGCTGGTGATGAGGAACTCATTCAAATGTTCAATGCTGGTGCCGATGTCCATACTGCAACCGCAGCCCAGGTCTATAATCGACAGCCAGACGAAGTTACCAAGCAGATGCGCCGTGACGCAAAGGTCATTAACTTTGGTGTTTTATACGGCATGAGCCCGCACGGTCTCAGCATCGCAACTGGTATGACATTGAGTGCCGCTAAAACCTTTATCGACAAGTACTTTGAACTACGCAAACCACTTCTGGATTACATGAATCATCTCAAAGAGCTTGCACATAAACAGGGTTATGTTGAAACGCTGTTTGGCCGACGCCGCCCGACGCCTGATGTGCATTCGTCTAATTTTATTGTTCGTCAGGCAGCCGAACGCGCTGCGATTAACATGCCAATTCAGGGAACCGAGGCAGATCTTATGAAACTTGCCATGGTTCAGTTAGATGAAAAACTGAAGGGCACTAAAGCGAAACAACTATTACAGATCCATGACTCAATTCTCGTAGAATGCCCCGAAGAAGACAGCGAAAAGATTGCCAAAATCCTCAAAGAAACCATGGAAAACGTGCACAAACTACCCGTTAACATCACCGTAGACACAACAATAGGCAAAAACTGGGGCGAATTATAATGCCGGAATATCACAAACTAGTACGCGACAACATTCCGGAAATTATTGCCGCTGACAGCATGACACCAGTAACGAGAGTCCTATCTGACAGCGAGTATGAGCTTGCACTCATTGAAAAAATTGCCGAAGAACAACGTGAACTGGCAAAGGCTGATACCACCGAGGAAATGGAGAGCGAGCTAGCTGATATCCAAGAAGTAGTTGATGCATTAGCAAAACACATCAGTTCAAAAAAGCGTGTAGAAGAGGTAAGGAAGCAAAAAGCCAAAGAAAGAGGCGGCTTCGAAAAAAGAATCTTCCTAGAAAGAACAGAGTAAAGTTTACGTACCAACAAAAAAATTTTATAATTAACAAATTATGAATAAATATGAGTCACCCTGCGGCAAAGGGGAGTGTGATTTTTTACCTGGCATACAAGCTGATAGCACGCTATGTGATGGAATGGCGAAAACGCTTGTTAGTGCGGGTGCCTCAAGTATTTTTGAGGCAACTAAGTGCCCGTTCGAAGCCGCTCAGATTATTGCAGCCAAGGATACCGAACGTACCGCTGAACTGTCTGAAAAGTTAGGTATCATAGGCTTAGTACGGGGAGGGGATATCTAGTATGAGTTTTGAATATCAATCTGAGTCAGAACAACATGGTCTCGATTACATGCGACCAACAGATTTAAAGATACTGAGTGTGGGCATATCTACGGGAGGTCAAGCCGAGGTCAAGATGGCAAGTAAAAACCCTGAGAGGCGTATCGTAGCAACAACTCTTGACACAAAAGGGGTTGAGCTCACGAGGGAGTTAATAAAAAGTGCAGGTTATTCCGATCAGATTGAGACAAAAGTAGAAGATGTTTCTGAGACGCTGCCATACGGCGAAGCATACTTTGACTATATTTATGCACGCCTAGTCCTCCACTACCTTTCCAAGGAAAAACTTGTAACAGCGCTGCAAGGGCTGTTTAGAGTTACAAGACCCGGTGGTAACTTATTCGTTGTCGTCCGATCGGACCAGAGTGATGAGGCCCAGCAAGCAAGCAATGTTTATGACACTAGTACCGGTCTCACAACATACTCTACCCCTTCAGGTCATCAAGCTACACGTTACTTTCACAGCATTGAATCGATAAGCACAGCAATACAGTCCTCAGGGTATTCAATTATGCGAGCCGAACAGTATGACGAAATGCTTAACGCTTCTTTTGACAGGACTGGTATGTGGGTGAAGAACAATGTAATTGAAGTACTGGCTAGTAAGGAGCAGTAATGGCGGTGAAATTATTCCATGTTGGTATAAAGGCTTTAGCCCAAAATGAAAAGGGGGAGTATTTGCTGCTGCAAGTGAACCCTGCAAAATTGAGTGGCAACCAAGAAGCATACTGGGATATTCCTGGTGGTCGGATTGAGGAAGGTGGCTCGGTACTGGATACATTGACTCGTGAAGTAGATGAGGAACTCGGCGTAGCTATTTCTGGTGAACCAGGGTTCTTAACGGCAGTTGTATCTAACATTACGATCCCTACAGAAAGCGGTGACGTAGGTCTAGTTTTGATGATCTACACAGTAAATCTTGCAAGTGAAGAAGTTAGAATTAGCGAAGAGCATCTCAGTTACGAATGGGTAAGCAAAGAAACTGCTGCTGAAAGACTAGCCCACAAGTATCCAGCAGAGTTTACAAAAAAGTTAGCAAACACCTACTGATAAGTTTTTCACTGATTAAGTCGGCTATTTAACGGATACTAGTGTTTACCTAGGGGTAGACAACAGAGTTTCATGATCACAGTTCTACCCACTCAAGGAGGGGGAATATGCCAGGAACACTAGAGCGTGAAGGAGGTGACGATCGTCGCCCCGAAGTAGCAGCTGAACGTGAACAAGAAACGAGAGCTACTGCTTCTGCGGTTGAATATGGTCGTGGGTTTGAGTCTGATTACCCAGGAGTAGCACTCGGGGAATTTGCGCTGATTGGCGCAAGAAGGAATACCTTGCACCCAAGCAGATTAGGAAAGGAAGTTGGGTTGCGAAGAGCTCACATCCGTATACACCAGGTAGGCATTTCTCCGCCAGTATAGTCCAAGTACTTGCCAACAGGCATATAATGGTTACGTAAGGTTAGGATGCATATGCAACAAGAGACCCGCGACACCTACAACCAATCTGCCGAACGACTCAGCCGCCACTACGACCGCATAGGTTCCAGGGACGGTGATATTGACCTAGCTTTTACCCTAGCTGGTAATTTTGAAAGCCCCAAAGTGCTAGAACTAGGCTGTGGTAGTGGGCGTGATGCCCAGGCTATTTTAAAACGCACAAATAATTACACTGGAATTGATACCTCAGAAAAAATGATTGCAATTGCTACGACCAAGGTTCCGAATGGCAAGTTCGAACTGGCAGACGCAGCCAGCTATTCTTATACTGGCCCCTACGATGTTGTCTTTGCGTTCGCGTTGTTTCGACACCTTAGCCTAGAAGAAGTGACAGTTGTCTTGAAAAAGGTTGCAGCAACATTACGTCCTGGAGGGGTCTTTTATATCTCATCAATGCTAGGTGAGTCATATCAAAAATTAGATCGCAATGATGCATTCGGCAAAAGGGAAATGTACCTGTATAACCCGCAAATCATCATGAAGCGTTGCCCACCATCACTTAAGAAGGTGCAGGAAATCTACGATCAGATAGATGGCAAAGAATGGTTTGAGCTTGCCCTACATAAAAAACCATAAGTATATTGCAAAAACTAGACAGACGTGGTATAATATAGATATATGAGAAAGTATTTCATCGGAGTAATTGTCCTTATTGTAATGCTACTGCTGTTGACTGTATTTGTGTTGAACAGAGGTGATGATCCAGCCAAACCAGCAGAAAATACTAAGCAAGTCGCAGAACTAATCGATTATGCTGACAAAAACAGCGAAGTCAGCCTAACTACTGTGGGTAAATTGGTTGGCAACGACGAACATCGCTCTATACGTATTACCGTGTCCGCTACAGAACGCCGTGTCGAGATACTCAGTGGCTATGACCAGCAGGTTCTGAGCAGCCAAACATACGAGAACACCCGAACTGCATATGAAACATTCCTGAGTGCACTTGGTGGGCAGGGCTTTACCCAGTCCAAGAAAACAGATATTACTGACAATCGTAGCGTGTGCCCAACAGGGCAGCACTACGAATACCGTATAAAAGAAGACGGTGCAGAGAAATCTAACTTGTGGTCAGTTAGTTGCGACAAATCAGGTAACTTTAATGGCCGCGGCAACACCATCCGCCAGCTATTTCAACGTCAAATCCCTGAATACAGTGAGCAGGTCCGCGGCGTCACGCTGTAGAACCTCTTTATCCACATAAAACCAGGCTTATTGCCCGGTTTTTTTGTTGCTTTTTCTGAAACATAAGCGTATTACAAGAAGTATACATAAAGTGGACTATAAAAATGTCGTCAGAATCTTTAGCAGATGTATCCTACTTTCATTCAAGGAAACCAAACACCGAAACGTATAAAGATTTCCATGCATTGTATGGTGTAGCAAGAGAGGGTACAGCCATATTGCTTAATAGGGTAGTGCAAACTGATGAAAGTGATCGTTCGACTCATCTGATACTCGTTCAACAGAGTAATTCTGGAGGGTTTATGACTAGAGTAAAAGGTACACAGAGATCAGAGTATAGAGTGCATTATGACCCCAGAGGAACGTTGCTAGCAACGACTGATGGTGAAACAATCTCAACTTATCATGCGCAGAGTGTACAAGGGCTTTATAGAGGCCACATCAACAAGACCTACAGACCAGTTCATGAACGCCTACAAGTAAATTTTGTCTCTTACTGTAGTGAAGAAGTGGGGACGTTGAATTTTAACCTCTTTAGTGGAAGAGGTGGTTTCTCACTTGGTGAACGAGCTTTAGGGTGTATTTTAAGCAGGGAGGAGTCTGCAATGTTCCGCAACGAGGCTCTCACCAGGGAAATTACTGCTCAGCCTGGCCACACCGCTGTGGCGTCATAGATTCACGCCGTATAGAATAGAGGCATGGTTAAGGCTATTATTTTCGACTGCTTTGGTGTCCTAACGACCGATATTTGGCTCAAATTCAGCGATAGTCTCCCGCCAGAGACTGATTTTGCTCAGCTCGCTGCATTAAACAGGGCGTATGACAAAGGCATCATTAGCATGCAGGATTTTCAGCAGGAAGTGCAAAATGTGTGCGGCAAATTTCCTCCCGACTTAGAGAATTTAGATGGAGCCGGCATGGTCAAAAATGAAGCGATGTTTGACCTAATCCGTCAGCTCAAACCTGACTACAAGATAGGCATCCTCAGTAACATAGCTGGTAACTGGATCACAACCGGGCTACTAACACCCGAAGAACTCCCTTTATTCGATACGATTGTCATGTCCCACGAAGTAGGCATGGTCAAGCCAGACCCACGAATATTTATACTAACCTGCGAGCGTCTGCGTGTAACCCCCGACGAAGCCTTAATGATAGACGGCCGTGATGCATATGCAGAGGCTGCAAGGGCGGCTGGCCTACAAGGCATAACATACGAAGGTATGCGCTCGTTCAAGGCCCAACTTAACGAATTACTGAATACGAATTACTAAACGTTTTTGAGTATTACATGCTTCTTGTAGCTGGGGCAAAAGAGGCCGGAGCGCACCAGCAAGCGCTGCACCGCGCACGGTAATAATGATCTGTTTTTCTTGAACTACTACCTCCGGTTTGCTCTTAAATTTTTCCTGCACAAAAACCTGGATAATAGCAATTTCCGTCGGTTGATCCATTTTTCTGCCAGCCAGTAAGTCTCCGAGTGAGTCCGTCATAGTGCTACAAAGTATATACGTAGTTTTGAAACGTGAACATGGATGAAAATATCACAAGCGGTATAGCCGCCCCACTTGAATAATAAAGTTATGCTTAAATCTTGACGCTCTAACAGATTAAGAGTTAAAATTCTAACATTGTTTACTAAAACAAAAATATGACTATATCAGTATTAGAACTTTCACCGCACATCATTTCCGAGTTGGAGCCTAAGCAGCTTGAGCCTTACAGTGGTATCCGTATAGAGGTGGATGACGAAGACCCTCATCATGCTTTACTTGGTATAAAGGACTTTAGGACACTCGATACCTTAGGAAACCTATTAGAGTATGCAGTTGAAGTGTCCCCAGATTTACTCCAATCAGACGAGGAGCAAAATGCCGTAGCACTGAAAAACACCTTGCAGGCAACAGTTGACGCTGTTCGCGATGAGGAGCTAGGAGAAGGCCCGTATAGCTATAGCCTCCCAGTTGACGAAGCGAGTGTCGCTTTACATGCAATTACCGCAAAATTAGAGAAAGATATAGCAAAAGGCCAAGCGAGGCTGTGGGGTCGTGGGTATACTAATGAGCAATTTGAGTGGCTATACAGCAGGGACGCCGAGGGCCAACCTGACATGGTTGCGGTGGCTCATCGTACTTATGGGGATCGACAGCAGCAGATTATGCAAGGCAATGTTGAGGACGAAAACCGAATCTACCACGACCGCGGCCAATCCTAACCCTGATATACTCGTTACATGCCGGAGTTGCCTGAAGTTGAGACCGTTCGCAGTGGCCTAAGCCAACTACTGCCTGGAAAAAAGATCCAGGCTGTTTTTCATGATTGGGACAAAAGTTTTCCAAACGCCAAAGCAGATGTTGAAGAGTTTCTGATTGGTGCAAAAGTCACTGATATTCGTCGTCGCGCCAAGGTGCTGATGATCGACTTGGATTCGGCATATAGTTTAGTAGTTCACCTAAAGATGACAGGGCAGATAGTGTACGTGGGCGAACAACGCTTTGGCGCAGGGCACCCCAGTGACAGCCTGGTTAATTCGCTGCCTGACAAATCTACTCGAGTGACCTTTGAATTCACAGACGGAACAAGATTGTTCTTCAATGATCAACGCAAATTTGGCTGGGTTAAACTGATGCCTACAGTAGAGATCCCTAATATAGACTTCATGCTGAAGGTAGGCCCAGAACCGCTTGGTGCTGAGTTTACATGGCAGGAATTCCGCGCCCGATTTAAACGTCGGCCTAATACAAATATTAAAGCCGCGTTACTCGATCAGACAGTTGTTGCTGGTGTGGGTAACATCTACGCTGATGAATCATTATGGGGTGCCAAGATTCATCCGGTGACATTGGTCAAAAACCTTTCCGACAAACAATTCAAATTGCTGTTCAGCGAACTCCAGTACGTCCTACAACTTGCCATAGACAAAGGCGGCTCTAGTAATCAAAACTATGTTAATGCAGAGGGTAAAAAGGGCAGTTACATGGACTTTGCCCGCGTCTTCCGCCGTGAAAAACTGCCATGCCCACGTTGCGGGACAACCATAATAAAAACCAAAGTAGCGGGCCGTGGCACTCACACCTGCCCAACCTGCCAGAGGCCGTAACATTGACAAACTAGCATAAAAGTGCTAATATTGTACCTATGAACCCAGCACTTCCTGCCCCTGAAGGCTCGCATAATATCCCAGCAATTGACAGTGTTTGTGAGGCATATTCACGAATAATGGATGCCAACAACAAAAACTCAGGGATTGGGAGTATTATACTTGCCACTATTGAGGCAACGGTTGAGTCTGGGGACACTGTTTCTATTGATGAGTCGGAACTAAGCGAAAGCCCTGCCATGGACGTTTACGCCAGCGTTAACGCAAAGCTGCAGCAGAACAGAGCAGAGCAAGAAATGGAAACCGATGTAGAGCACATTGTACATGGCGGAGCCCTAACTCACATTGGCATTAAGCTTGCTCCCACGGGCTCGTACATGTCAGATGGTCAAGGTAACGCGGTTACTGCAGCAAAGTTAGAGCCTTCCGTCGAGTCAACCCCTCTTTACCTAGACTTTCTAAAGACCCTTACTTCTGCCGATGTTGCTAAAAGTACGCTGTTTGCCGATGTTGCTACAAGCTTAAAAGATCGTATTCTTAAGACCGTAGGTAGTCGCAAGGACCCCGAAGGGACGACAGTTGAACAAAGTTTTATGCTGCATGAGCTGGGTATGGATGCGTTACGTACCTGGGACGAGATAGAGGAACAGTATGAAAGACTCGATATACACACCCACAGTACCGCGGAGCTCGCTATCTATCCAGAGTATTGGGGCCAGGGGATACTGCCGGAATACATTGAGGCTAGCCAAAAAGGTTATATAAAAGACATTGGATTTGGGCCCGCAGAGTGGGCGGAAGACATGAGCCCCGAGGGGTTATCAGAACGCTGGAATGCTGCACTCGACTGTATGGCGATAACGGGTGTAACAGCACCAGATAGCGAACTCTATAGCCAAATAAAGCAACATTTAGATGCGTCCCTTGTAACATCAATCGATTCTATGGAGCGAGCACTCTCTAGCGCTGACCATAACCTCAAACAAGCCATGGTTGAATGGGAGGCGCACGGTAGCAAGCCCTACAATGTGCTGTATGAAAACGGCGCGTTACACTACGTGGTCCATGAGTCACCCGAAGTGCGCCATCAAAACTGGAAGAACTACTTGAATAATAATCTTGCAGTATTGAGGACAGTGCGACAACGTTTCAGTATCCTCTAGCTATATGTTAACTAGTCAGACTATACTGTAAATCTGATGGTTACAGTTTTGATGGGTGAGAATAGGTTTGCGTTGCAGCAAGAGCTGCGACGGATTGTTGATGGTTTCGTTGCGGAACATACTGATATGGCGTTGGAACAATTTGATGGGGAAGAAGCAGAATTTGATCGTATGCGTGAGGCTCTGCAAAGCCTACCATTCCTTGCCACTAAGAAATTGGTCGTGTTACGGAATCCAGGTGCCAATAAACAGTTTGTGGAATCGGCCGAATCGCTACTGACAGATCTATCAGAAGTAACAGATGTAGTAATAGTAGAATCGAAGCCAGATAAACGAACCTCATATTACAAGTTTCTAAAGAAACATACCGACCTAAAAGAGTTTAATGAATTAGATACGCCCCAACTTGCCAAGTGGCTTGTTGCTGCAGCCAAAGAGACCGGTGGCACCCTGAGTAGCAGCGACGCTAACTACTTGGTAAACCGGGTTGGCGCCAACCAATTAACGCTTCAGAACGAATTGCAAAAGCTACTTAATTACGACAAAAAGATTACCCGGGATTCAATTGATTTACTGTCAGAACGCACACCCCAGAGCACCACGTTTGACCTACTAGATGCTGCGTTAAAAGGTGACAAAGCCTATGCGCTGCAGCTTTACGCCGAACAACGATCTATGAAGGTCGAACCACAACAAATCATCGCATTACTCGGCTGGCAGTTGCACGCGCTTTCGGTAGTTAAGACAGCGGGGGAGCGTGATGCTGCCCAGATCGCTAGTGAGGCAAAGCTTAATCCGTTTGTTGTTCGCAAAACTCAGTCGCTTGCCAGGAATATGCAGCTCAGCACAGTCAAAGAACTGGTTCACAACGTACGCATCCTGGACGAACGTCTCAAATCTGAATCCATCGATGCTGACGAAGCCCTCCAGAACCTCATCATCTCCTTGTAAAGTTGACTACAATTTATTGACAACCAATCATATCGTCCTACAATACCTAAACATTAAGTGAGCAAGGACCCTGACATGTTTTTATTTGAACGGCGTGATAACAGTTTTCTATCACCCCTAGGTGAGGCTGAGACAGCAGCATCGTGGGGGATGAGCGATGATCCGATAGATATGCTGCCCCAGATGAGACAAGAGGCGGGTATTCTTGCATCGGAGGCACTGCCTCCTCGAGTTCGGGGATATAACGACAAAGAGCCACTCCTGCGCGTTCTAGGATCAACAACCATGCCCGATCTAGATGGGCAGAAATTCCTTCAAGATAAAAAAGACGCCAAGTTAATAACTTAAATCCTTCAAGGTCCCAAATATCGCCTAGATATCGGGGATCAGTTCACTGACAAAAGACACATATATGATTAAATTAATATTAGTATGTCGCAGGATTTTTTTGAACAAGACCACCGTATTCATAACCCGGAGTTAGCCCACCACATTCGTTCTGGTGAGTACCCATACCGGGAGCTGGCCACAGTTGCCCTGAATCTCGGACTCAGCGATAAATACACTGAGTATCTCCATGAAGCTCATGAGGCTGGAATTGCAGCAGGGGAAGCGTATCTGGAGTCATTGCAAGGATCGCTAGACCACTATAGAAACGGTTTTGAAGCCAACTTAGATATCACGGAGCATTCAGAGGCAAAACTGTTATATATAAATGTGAAGGTCTCGGAACCAGATTTTCAAAGTTTTGCTCTTAATCATGGGCTTTCATGGATTGAGGAAAAACATAATCGCTCTATAGACAAAACCAAGTACCACATGCCCTATAACTTAAAAGACAAAGACCGCCAGCAACATAGTAAACGAATCGCTACACAAGCCTGGAGATCATTGGTAACTTTATATCAAGAAACCGACGAGGGCTGGTATGGGGGGCCGACAAGTTATAAGCCAACAATAGAAACCCGACTTGATTTCAACCAAGAGGCAAGCAAGTTTACTTTTAATAGTCTTGTGCAGCTGGTGGATGAATATAATGTAGCCCGCGCGAAACACCCCCGTGCAACACCGGCAGGAATACTTGGTAATAGGTTTGGCCCCAGAAGCATACAGTTTGTTGAAGAATTCGTAGAATACAAGAAACAGCAACTAGCACAGAGAGCCCCAATACCCACCACGGTGCTCAGAAAACTTATCGAGCAACACAACATTGACAAAATAGCATAAGCATGCTACAATGTAACCAATCTAGAAAAGAAAACCAAAATGCCAGAAACCCTACAACCAAACCCAGATCTTGATATGAATCTAAACGAATTCAACCCGCTCGAAGCTAATGAGGGTGGTTCGGTCTTAGTAGAGAATCCTTATCCGCGGTATAAACCAACTCGATTTGTAATGGAACAAGCCGTAGAGTTGCCTCGTGAAGGATGGCAACCGTACGAGGCTCCAGAATTGCCAGAGGCTGAGCCCCGCAATCTTGATAATCCTGTCCGCAGTCTTGGTAGCTTTGGCCCACTTCGAGAGCAGAATAATACACGACTGAAGAACCGTCAGCCTATGATAGATGTTGACGGCAACGAGATCCCTGTAGGTTCAGATTACTACATAGACCAGTTCGAAATGTGGGCTAAGGGGATGCGCTAGTAAACACTAGTCAGCGCATTGAGCTAACAAAAAAGAGCCATTGCTGGCTCTTTAGTTCTTAAGAAAGAGTTCTTATTTCTTGGCTGTTGGCTTTTTCGCTGGAGCTTTCTTAGCGACAGCCTTCTTAGCTGGTGCAGCCTTCTTTGCAGGGGCTTTAACAACTGTTTTCTTTGCTGCAGGCTTTGCTGCAGGCTTCTTGTTACCAGTATGCTTAACACCAGCAGCCTTTGCAGCAGCAGAGAGCTGCTTCTTCTTGCGGGCGGCCTTTTGCTTGCTGATAACACCCTTTTTAACAGCCTTGTCTAGGTTGCTCTGGGCAGCTGACTGAGTCTTGGCCGCAGGCTTTGCAATGAATTCCTTCAATGCAGTCTTTAACGAACGCTTTGTTTTTGCGTTACGAACAGTTGCCTTACGGGCAACCTTAACGCGCTTTTTTGCTGACTTGATAATGGGCATCTAATTTCCTCTTAAATTTTATAGCTTTATCGAAGTCGTACTATAGGGGAAAACTGCGTATAAGTCAAAAGGGGTGGATAAACTATTGCGCACCCATACCGTTTATGGTACGATTCGCTACAGAGGTCATAAAAAACAAAAAAACATGGACAATTCTAGAAGCCAGCTCCTTGAGCGTCTCCAAACAGCAAATAATATCCTCGTAACCGTTAGCTCGAACCCGACGGTCGACCAACTTTCGGCTGCGATCGGTTTGACGCTGATGTTAAATAAGATAGGCAAGCAGGGAACTGCTGTTTTTAGTGGCAAAGTGCCTTCGACTATTGAATTTCTCCAGCCTGAAAAAACAATAGAGAAAAACACTGATAGTCTTCGTGATTTCATCATCGCCCTAGACAAGTCAAAGGCTGACAAGCTCCGCTACAAAGTAGAGGATAGCCATGTCAAAATCTTTATAACACCATACAGAACCGCTTTGTCAGAGAAAGATCTGCGGTTTAGCCAAGGTGACTTCAATGTAGAAGTCGTTATTGCGCTGGGCGTAAAGGACCAAAAGGATTTGGATGGCGCCATAACTGCACACGGACGTATTTTGCACGACGCTACCACTATCTCTGTTACGAATGGTGAGCCGGGTACTGTAGGTGCGATTGACTGGGACGATCCGAAGGCTAGTAGCCTCAGTGAAATGGTTGCCAGTCTCGCTAACGAGCTTGGTCAAGACAGCTTGGATGGTCAGATTGCAACTGCATTAATGACGGGTATTGTTGCCCAAACCGAACGATTCCGTAACGCCCGCACTGTACCATCAACAATGAGCATTGCCTCATCACTCATGGCAGCTGGTGCCAACCAACAACTAATCGCTACTAAGCTGGAACAACCAGAGCCTGAACCAGAGCCAACTCCAGAAATCGCAGAGCTGCCCGAACTATCTGACGAAGACCAGCCTGAAGCACCTGAAGACCCAAGTGCATTAGAAATTGAGCATGAGGAAGAGGACACGAGTGTAGTTGATAGCTTCCCTGAACTTGACGTGGCTCCTGAAGACCAGCCAGATGCCGAAGAAGTTGAGGAGCCGATCCCAGATGATTTGGAAGAGGAAGAACCTGAACCAGCGTTTGAAGAACCTGGGCCAGTTTTAGAACAGCCCGAACCAGCCCAAGAAGAACCTGAAGAAACACAAGAAGAAGTGTCCGAAGAACCGTCGAATGATATCGTCGGAGGTGGCACATTGATTCTTGATCCACCATCACTGGGTGGTAAACTTACTGCTAATACTGAACCAGAACCTCTTGACCCTCCAACCGATCCCCTCGGTGTTCAGGATAACCAACCGCCAATTTTAGAACGCCAGGAAACAACAGTCGAGGACACAAATGCTCCTCTTGATTTGCCGCAACCT